>CAZSWL010000143.1:0-7876 GCA_964610725.1 uncultured Bauldia sp. | reverse complement strand
TGGTGATCACCGCCGGCATCGCGAGGCGCACGGTCTCGTGGCCGCCGTCGATCTCGCGGGTTACCACCACATGGTCGCCGTCGAGGGTGACCCTGGAGGCGAACGTCGCCTGCGGCCAGCCAAGCAGGGCGGCGAGCATCTGGCCGGTCTGGTTGCAATCGTCGTCGATCGCCTGCTTGCCGAGGATGACCAGCGAAGGCGCCTCGCGCGCCGCCACCGCCGTCAGGGCCTTGGCGACCGCCAGCGGTTCGAGGCGGCCGTCGGCCCTGACCAGAATGCCGCGGTCGCAGCCCATGGCGAGCGCGGTTCGGATGGTCTCGGCGGTCTCGCCCGGCCCGAGCGAAACGGCCACCACCTCGTCGGCAAGGCCGGCCTCTTTCATCCGCAGCGCTTCCTCGACCGCGATCTCGTCGAACGGGTTCATCGCCATCTTGACGTTGGCAAGCTCGACGCCGCTGCCGTCCGGCTTGACGCGCACCTTGACGTTGAAGTCGACCACGCGCTTGACGGCGACCAGAATCTTCATGCCCTCGGTCCTTTCATGCCGGGCCACGTCAGCGGTGCTTGCCGGGGACCCACAGCACGTCGGCGGCGCCATCGTCGTTGGCGACGCGGGCGGCGACGAAGAACAAGTCCGACAGGCGGTTGAGGTAGCGGATCGCCTCGGCGTTGACGCTCTCGCGTCCGCCAAGCTCGACTGCGAGGCGCTCGGCGCGGCGGGCGACAGTGCGGCAAAGATGGAGTGCGGCGGCGGCGGCGGTGCCCGCCGGCAGCACGAACGAGGTCAGCGGCTCGAGCCGCCCATTGAGGCGGTCGATCTCGTCTTCCAGGCTTTTGACCTGGGCGGCGATGATGCGCAGACGCTCGCGCGAGCCGCCCGCAGCCGGCGTGGCGAGGTCGGCGCCGAGGTCGAACAGGTCATTCTGCACCGCGGCGAGAGTGGCGCCGAGGTCGCCAACCGCCCGGACGTGCAGCCGGGCCTGGCCGACATGGGCGTTCAACTCGTCGACGGTGCCGATGACGGCGAAGCGGAGGTCGGATTTCGGGCGGCGCTCGCCGGTGGCGAGCGCGCTAGTGCCGTCGTCGCCGCTACGGGTGTAGATGCGGTTGAGTACGACCATGGCCGCTCAACGGCTGGCGGCGTAGAGCGCCGTCATGATGACGACGATGGCGACGAACTGCAAAATGACCCGCACGCGCATGAGCCGCTGGGAGCGGCTGGCCGATCCGCCGCGCATCATGTTGACCATGCCGAGGACCAGCACCACGGCCACCGCGGCGACCGCGACCGGGGTCAACTTCTGGAGAAGATCTGCCATCGCAATGCCTCGACCCGACTGACCGGTCCATATAGCCACATTCGGGCGCCGTCGACTACGATGCCGGCGCGGCGGCGGTCAGCGGGAATCACCTATGCTCGCCGCGTCCAACAGGCAAGCCACGGGGGGCCATGGCCATCGCCACAAACGCATGGATGAAACCGGCGGCGGCCGTAATCCGGGATGCGTTGCGTCATTTCTACGCAGACGACGGCTGGGCGATGGCGAGCCACGTCGCTCTGTCGGGGCTGATGGCGGTGTTCCCGTTCGTCATCTTCGTGGCGGCGCTGGCCGGCTTCATCGGCCAGCAGCCGCTCGCCGCGCAGGTGGCGGCGATCCTCTTCCGCACCTGGCCCGAGGCGGTCGCCGGGCCGATCGCCGCCGAGGTCCAGCGGGTGGTCGCGGAGGCGCACGTCCGCCTGCTGACCGTGTCGGCCGTCGTCGCCGTGGTGCTCGCCGCCAACGGCGTCGAGGCGATGCGCACCGCCCTCAGCCGCGCCTATCGGGTCATCGACCGCCGGTCGTTCGCCTGGCGCATGAGCCAGGACGTCGTCTTCGTGCTGGCCGGCGCTATCGCCAGCCTCGCCCTCGCCTTCGTCGTGGTCGTCGGTCCGACCCTGCTGGCGCGGATCGTCGCGGTGGTTCCGGCGCTGGCGCCGTACCAGTTCGAGTTCTACGTCGCCCGCGTCGCGGTCACCGCGCTGGTGCTGGTGGTGGTGCTTGCCGCCGCACATGTGTGGCTGCCGGCCGGGCGGCCGCATTGGCGGCAGCTGTGGCCGGGCATGCTGCTGACGCTGGTGCTGTGGCTGATGTCGGCCGAGGTGTTCGTCATCTACCTCAGGCGCTTCGCCAATCTGGCGGCGACCTACGCCGGGCTCGCCAGCGTCTTCACCGCCATCTTCTTCCTCTACGTGGTGGCGGTGTCGCTGATCTTCGGCGCCGAATTCAACGCCGCCCTCGGCCGCCTGCGCGACGGCAGCATCGGCTAGGGCGCCTCACGCCATGGCGGCGACGATCGTCGCCGGACCGAACAGCGCCACGTGCATGGCGGCGTAGAGCTGGCGCGGGCTGTAGGGCTTGGCCAGGGCCGCGGCGCAGCCGGCGGCGCGAGCGCGGCGAGCGCCGGCGTCGCTGCCGTCGTCGGTGAGGGCGATGATCGGGGCGGTCGCGATGGCGCGCAGGCGGCGCACGCCGTCGCGGTCGGCGACCGGCAGGTCGGCGACGATCAGGTCGATGGGGTCGTCACGCACGGCGATGGCCGCGCCATTGGCGGCGGTGACCAACAGGCAGCCGAAGTGCTCGATCAGCACCCCCGCCACCAGCATCGTGGCCGGCGTGCCGCCGACGATGGCGACCCGGGGCCGCCGGCCATCCGCTGTGGTCAGACCGAGGACCGTGCCGCCCATCGCCATGCTACCCTCGCCATACGCAACAAAACCGCGTCATTATCCGTCCGCCTTGCTTAACGAGCGGCTAAGCCGCTCCGGAATCTTTCCGCATGCAGCAGATCGTCGGCATCGTCCTGCCGGTATTCGGCCTGATCGGCATCGGCTACGTCGTCGCCTGGACGGGACTGCTGCGCGAGGGCACCGGCGAGGCGCTCGCCGATTTCGTCTTCACCGTGGCGATCCCGCTGCTGATCTTCCGCACGCTCGCCGGCGCCGATTTCGCCGGGGCCGCGCCGGGGCGGCTGTGGCTCGCTTACTTCGCCGGTTTCGCGGCGGTGTGGGCGCTCGGCGACGCGATGGTGCGCTGGCTGTTCGGGCGCGATCACCGGGCCGGCCTGGTCGCCGGCGTGTCGGCCGCCTACGGCAACACGGTGCTCGTCGGCATACCGCTGACGCTGGCCGCCTATGGCGACGCCGGGGCGGTGGCGATCTCGCTGATCGTGGCGGTGCACATGCCGGTGACGATGGCGGCGAGCGCGGTGCTGATCGGGCGGGCGGAGCGTCGCGACGGAATCGGCGACGGTCACGTCAATCTCGCCGCGGCGGCGACGAGCGTGGCGCGCAATCTCGCCACCAATCCCATCATCATCGGCATCTTCGCCGGCTTGGCGTGGCGGCTGACTGGGGTGGCGGTCGCCGGCGTCCCCGGCGTGCTCATCGGTCGCATCGCCGATGTCGCCGGCACGCTGGCACTGCTCGCCCTCGGCATGACGCTGCGCAGGTACGGCATCGGCCGCAACATCACCGCCGGGCTGGCGCTCAGCGCCGTCAAGCTGTTCGTGCTGCCGGCGCTGGTGCTGATGCTCGGCCGTTACGCGACGGGCCTGCCGCCGGTGTGGGTCAAGACCGCCGTCATCGCCGCCGCCTGCCCGACCGGGGTCAACGCCTATCTGATCGCCAACCGCTTCCGCACCGGCGAGGCGCTGGCGTCGAACGCGATCGCCATCTCGACCGGGCTGGCGGTGGTCACCACCGCGCTGTGGCTGCACGTGGTGGAGTGGCTCTAGAGGCCGACCAGGCGGCGAATGTCGGCCGGCGTCGCTCCGGCGGCGCGCAGGGCGGCGAGCGCGGTGTCACGGTCTGATTTGGCGAGCTTGCGGCCGCTCTCGTCGACGATCAGGCGATGGTGGTGATAGACGGGCGTCGCCAGGCCGAGCAGGCGCTGCAGGAGGACGTGTACCGAGGTGGCGTGGAAGAGATCGCGGCCGCGCACCACCGCGGCGACACCCTGTGCGGCGTCGTCGACAACGACGGCAAGGTGATACGAGGTCGCCATTTCCTTGCGGGCGACGATCACGTCGCCCCAGCGCGCCGGATCGGCGGCGATGCGGCCGCTGTCGCCGTGCGGCCCGGCGCCCTCCTCGTCCCACCACAACGGTCCGGCGGCCGCCACGGCGCGCTCCATGTCGAGGCGGAGCGCGTAGGGAGCGCCGGCGGCGATGCGCGCCTCTGCCTCTGCCCGGTCGAGGTCGCGATCGGTGCCGGGATAGAGGGGTGCCCCGTCGGGGTCGCGTGGCCAGTCGCGGCCGGCGGTGGCGGCGGCAATCTCGCCGCGGCTCATGAACGCCGGATAGACAAGGCCCAGCGCGCGTAGGCGGGCGAGTGCCGCCGCGTAATCGGCCGCGTGCTCGGACTGGCGGCGCACCGGCTCCTCCCAGGCGAGGCCGAGCCAGCCGAGATCGGCAAAGATCGCCGCCTCGTATTGCGGCCGGCAGCGGGTCCGGTCGATGTCCTCGATGCGCAGGAGGAAGCGTCCGCCGGCACGGCGACACAACTCGTGGTCGACCAGCGCCGCGTAAGCGTGGCCGAGGTGCAGCTCGCCGTTCGGCGACGGGGCGAAGCGGAAAACGGGTGGCAACGGCAGCCTGCGGCTTGATCGGTCGGCGACCATGCTTTAGCAGCGGACCTTCGGCCGGCCAAACGGGTTCCAGCCATGCGCACGATCGAGACGGCGGCCGACATCGCCGACGGCCTCAAGCATCTCGCCAGCAAGGACCGCAGGCTCAAGCCGGTGATCCGCACGGCCGGCGAGGTGGGCCTCAGGCGTCGCCCGCCGGGCTTCCCCGGGCTTGCCCGCATCGTCGTCGGCCAGCAGCTCTCGATCGCCAGCGCCAACGCGATCTGGGGCCGGTTCGAGGCGGCCTTCCCCGAGATGACACCGGAGGCCATTGACCGGGCGCGCGCGCCGCGCTTCCGGAAGGCCGGCGTGTCGGCGCCTAAGATCCGCACGCTCAAGGCCGTCGCCGCCGCCTGCCGCGACGGTCTCGACCTCGAGGCGCTGGCCGAGGCGCCGGCCGGGGAGGCGCACGCGCGCCTGTGCACGGTGAGCGGCATCGGGCTGTGGACCGCCGACATCTACCTCCTGTTCTGCCTCGGCCATCCCGACGTGTTCCCGGTCGGCGACTTGGCGCTGCGCAACGCGGTCGGCGAGGCGTTCGGCCTCGAACCGCCGGTCGCTCCCGACGAGCTCGCCGCCATGGCCGAGGCGTGGTCGCCGTGGCGGAGCGTGGCGGCGAGCCTGTTCTGGGCCTACTACGGTGCCATCCGCGCTCGCACGGTGGCGCCGGCGTGACGACGTCCGCGCTCGACGGGCCGCGTCTGGGGCCGGCGTCGGGAGGGCCGGCGAGGCGTCTGGTGGTGCTCCTCCACGGCTACGGCGCCGACGGCAACGATCTCATCGACATCGGCCGCCTGTTCGCGCCGGTGCTGCCCGAGGTCGCCTTTGTCGCTCCGCACGCGCCGCAGCCGCACCCGGAGGTGCCGGGCGGCCGCCAGTGGTTCCCGCTCGCCGGCATCGATCCCGACAGCCTGCGCGACGGCGTCCTGTCGGCGGCACCGGTGCTCGATGCCTTCCTCGATGGCGAGCTTGGCCGCCACGGCCTCGCCGACGACGCCCTTGCCCTGGTCGGCTTCAGCCAGGGCACGATGATGGCGCTTCACGTCGGTCCGCGCCGACAAGGAGCGGTTGCCGGCATCGTCGGCTATTCCGGCCTGTTGCCGGGACCGGAGTTCCTGCGCGCCGAGATGCGCCACCGACCGCCGGTCCTCCTCGTCCACGGCGAGGACGATCCGCTCATCCCGGCAATGGCCACCTACGCGGCGGCACGGGTGCTCGGCGAGGACGGCTTCCAGGTGGAATGGCACATCCGCCCCGGCCTTCAGCACGGCATCGACGAGGACGGGCTGAGACTCGGCGCCGATTTCCTGAGAAGGGTGCTGGCATAGGTCGGAAGCTGGCAACCGGCGTACGGAAACCCTAGTTGATGCGTGTCAACAGGGTGAGCATGCCGGTCAGCTAGAAGGTCTCATGTTGCAGAAATCGCCCGCGCCGCCGCCCTCGACGGCGGAACCGGACATCGCCGCCGTGCTCAGGCAGGGCGGCTCGTCGCACCGCCTCAGGCGGTCCCTCTACCTGGTCGCCGTGGTGATCGTCGCCCTCGCCGGCGGCAGCGCGTGGTGGTGGTTGCATTCCAGTGCCGCCACCGTCGCCTACATCACCCAGCCGGTGACCCGCGGGCCGCTGACGGTGACGGTGACCGCCACCGGCACCGTCGAGCCGACCAACGAGGTGCAGGTGTCGAGCGAACTGTCGGGCACCATCGCCTCGGTCGCGGTCGACTACAACGACACCGTCAAGAAGGGCCAGCCGCTCGCCATGCTCAAGACCGACAAGCTCGAGGCCAACGTCGAGCTTGCCAAGGCCACCCTCGACGCGCGCCAGGCGGACGTAACGCAGGCGCAGGCGAGCGCCGACGAGGCCGCCGCCGCCTTCA
Source organism: uncultured Bauldia sp. (assembly GCA_964610725.1). Lineage (GTDB taxonomy): Bacteria > Pseudomonadota > Alphaproteobacteria > Rhizobiales > Kaistiaceae > JBBDMC01. The sequence goes on along the minus strand of CAZSWL010000143.1, from coordinate 1,336 downwards.
AGCGGGCGAAGGAGCTGATCGCCAAGGGGGTCGCCAGCCAGGAAAGCTACGATGCCGCCAAGGCGGCAAACGACCGTGCCGTCGCGGCGGTGGCCGGCGCCATCGCCAATCGCGAGATCGCCCAGGCCAATCTCGACATCAGCCAGCAGGACCTCGCCAAGGCGTGCATCTGCTCGCCGGTCGACGGCGTCGTCCTCGACCGCGCCGTCGAGGTCGGCCAGACGGTCGCCTCCTCGCTGCAGGCGCCGGTGCTGTTCACCCTCGCCGACGATCTCACCAAGATGCAGGCCGAGGTCGACATCGACGAGGCCGACGTCGGCAAGGTCGCCCAAGGCGACCGCGCCAACTTCACCGTCGAGGCCTTCGGCGATCGCACCTTCCCGGCGACGATCTCGCAGATCCGCTACCTGCCGGCGACCGTCGAAGGGGTGGTGACCTACAAGGCGATCCTCACCGTCGACAACGCCGACCTGGCGCTGCGCCCGGGGATGACCGCCACCGCCGACATCGTCGTCGACCAGGTCGAGGACGCCCTCCAGGTGCCCAACGCGGCGCTCAGGTACGCGCCGCCGGTCGCCCAGCAGTCGCGCGGCAACAGCGCCGGCCTGATCGGCCTGTTGATGCCGCGACGGCCGTCGCGCCAGGCATCCGAGCCGGCCGCCGCCAACGGCAACCGCAGCGTCGTGTGGGTGTTGCGCGAGGGCAAGCCGGTGCGCGTGCCGGTCACCACCGGGGCCAGCGACGGCACCCACACCGTCATCGTCGAGGGCGCCCTTAAGGTGGACGACCGCGTCATCGTCGCCTCTCACACGACCTCGTGACGGCCGCGATTATGCCGCTGGCCGCCGCACCACCACCGCTCATCGCCTTCCGCTCGGTCGGCAAGGTCTACGGCAGCGGCGATGCCGCCGTCGCCGCCCTCAAGGGCATCGACCTTGCGATCGCACGCGGCGAGTTCGTCGCCATCATGGGGCCGAGCGGCTCGGGCAAGTCGACGGCGATGAACATCCTCGGCTGCCTCGACACGCCGAGCGCGGGCGCCTACGAGTTCATGGGCGTCGATGTCGGCGATCTCAACCGCGATCGGCGGGCGCTGCTGCGCCGTCATTTCATCGGCTTCGTCTTCCAGGGCTACAACCTCTTGCCGCGCACCTCGGCGCTGGAGAACGTCGAGCTGCCGCTCATCTATCGCGGCGTCCATGCCGGCGACCGCAAGCGCCTGGCGCTCGATGCGCTCAACAAGGTCGGCCTTGGCGATCGCGGCGGCCACGACCCCAATGAGCTTTCCGGCGGCCAGCAGCAGCGCGTCGCCATTGCCCGCGCGATCGTCACCAGC
>CAZSWL010000142.1:0-4213 GCA_964610725.1 uncultured Bauldia sp. | reverse complement strand
TGACCAGATCGCCGCCGCCTTCGCTGACCCAGCGCCACAGCGTCGCCGCGTTGGACGTCAGCCGTACCGTGTAGCCGGCGCGCGACAGGGCCTGGTTGAGAACCGTGCGGATGGCGGCATCGTCGTCGGCCACCAGAATGCTGCCGCTGGGCATATCTACGAGTCCTCGCCGTTGACGTGACCTGGCACCGTGGGCATCAGAACGCGGAACACCGTCCTGCCCGGCTGCGACTCGCACTCGATCACGCCGCCATGGTCGCGGATGATCTTGGCGACCAGCGCCAGCCCGAGCCCGCCGCCATTGGCCTTGGTGGTGACGAACGGGTCGAAGAGGTGGGGGATCAGTTCCTCCGGCACGCCGGGACCGTTGTCGCGCACGCAGAACTCCAGTGGCAACGTGATCTTGCTGAGGTTGCCCGGCACCGAGATGCGAAATCCGGGCCGGAAGGCGGTGGTCATGACGATCTCGCCGTCGGGCGCGTCGCCGATCGCTTCAGCCGCGTTCTTGACTAGATTGAGGAAGACCTGGATCAACTGGTCGCGATTAGCCAGCACCGGCGGCAGCGAGGGATCGTAATCGTCGTTGATGCGGATCGAGCGCGCAAAGCCGGAGCGGGCGAGCCGGCGCACATGATCGAGCACGATGTGGATGTTGACCGGCTCGCGCTCGATCGGCCGCTCGTCCGAAAACACCTCCATGCGGTCGACCAGCTTGACGATGCGATCGGCTTCGTCGCGGATGAGGCGCGCCAGCGCACGGTCGTCGTCGGTCACCGACGTTTCCAGCAGTTGCGCAGCCCCGCGAATGCCCGACAGCGGATTCTTGATCTCGTGGGCGAGCATGGCGGCCAGTCCGGTGACGCTGCGCGCCGCGCCGCGGTGGATGAGCTGGCGGTCGATCTTGTCCGCCATCGACCGCTCCTGCAGCACCACCACGACCTCGTCGGAGTTGTCGGGGCCGGGCGTGGCGTAGATGTCGACGACGCGGTCGCCGCCGTTGCGCGGCGTGCCGACATCGACGCGATATTCGTTGACGGCGGCACGGCGCTCGCGCACCTGCTCGACCAGGGCGAGCAACGGGCTGCCGAAGGGGACGAAATAGGCAAGCGGGTGCCGTCTCAGCGTGTTGGCGGACGCCTGGAAGAAGGTCTCGGCCGCGGTGTTGGCGGCGGCGATGTCGCCGTCGTCGGTGATCAACAAAACCGGATGCGGCAAGGCATCGAGCAACGAGCCCGCGGTGCGCTCGCGCACCAGGGCATCGACGTTCAGGTTCATTCCCCTCCTCCGCTCCCTGTCCCTATCGGCCACTCAAAGCCTTGCCCACCACCTGCTTGCGCCGGGGCGGCTCGTTTGCATATTGATTAGGCAACTGAGTGCTTGCCCATAGATTAGTCAATTTCAATCACGGGACAAGGGCGGACGCCATTGTGCTGTGCTAGATTTACCGCAGAGCCCATTCAAGGCGAAGGCAACTGGAAAGTAGGCGAAGGTTGTCGGAGACTGCTGCCCTGATCATGGCCGCCGGTAGCGGCGAGCGTGCCGCCGGCGTCGGCGGTGGGGCTATTCCCAAGCAATATCAGCCGATTGGCGGGCGGGCCATGCTCGAGCGCGCCATTGAGGCGCTGCTTGTGCATGACGCCGTGGACTCCGTGCGCGTGGTGATCGGCAAGGACCACGATGCCCTCTATCGCGCCATCGCGCCCGCCCATCCCAAGCTCGGTCCGCCGGTCGCCGGCGGTGCAACGCGCCAGGAGTCCGTCCGCCTTGGGCTTGAGGCCATGGCCGGCGACGGTCCGCGACGCGTCCTCATCCACGACGGCGCCCGGCCGTTCGTGTCGGCCGCCCTCATCGGCCGCGTCACCACCGCGCTCGCCAACGCCGCCGCCGTTGTCCCTGCCCTGCCCGTGACCAACACGCTCAAGCAGGTCGGCAGCGACGGCTACGTCGCGGCGACGGTCGCGCGCGACGGCGTGCAGGCGGCCGAGACGCCGCAGGGCTTCGCCTTCGCCGAGATTCTCGCCGCCCACCGCAAGGCCGCGGCGCAAAGACGCACCTTCACCGACGACGCCGCGATTGCCGAATGGGCGGGCATCGCCGTCGCCGTCGTCGCCGGTGATCCGTTCAACCTCAAACTGACCAACGCCGGCGACATGGTGGCCGCCGACCGACGCCTGGCCGGCGAGGAGGCACTGCGCCTCGGTGACGTGCGGGTCGGCATCGGCTACGACATCCACGCTCTTGGCCCCGGTCACCAGGTCAAGCTCGGCGGTGTCGCCATCCCCCACAGCCGCGGACTGATCGGTCATTCCGACGCCGACGTCGTGCTGCACGCGCTCACCGACGCCATTCTCGGCGCGCTCGCCGAAGGTGACATCGGCGCACATTTTCCGCCGACCGACGAGCGCTGGCAGGGCGTTTCGTCTGACCGCTTCCTGGCCTATGCGGCAGAACGGGTTGCCGCCCGCGGCGGCGTCATCGCTCACCTCGACGTCGCCGTCGTCGCCGAAGGCCCTCCGGTCGCACCGCACCGCGACAAGATCCGGGCCAGCATCGCCGCGATCTGCGCCATCACCGTCGACCGGGTCGCAATCAAGGCGGGTACCAACGAGGGGCTGGGTTTCATCGGCCGCGGCGAGGGCATCGCCGCCTACGCCACCGCCACCCTCCGCCTGCCATTTGCGGCGGTGCCGTGACCGAGCTCGCTCCGCTGGTGCCGGCCGCCGCAGAGCTGATCGCCGTCTGCGCGGCGCGCGGCCTCAAGGTCGCCACCGCCGAATCCTGTACCGGCGGATTGATCGCCGCCGTGTTGACCGAGGTCCCCGGGTCCTCGGCGGTGGTCGAGCGCGGCTTCGTCACCTATTCCGACGCCGCCAAGACTGAGCTGCTTGCCGTGCCGGCACGGCTGATCGCTGAGGTCGGCGCCGTCAGCGCGGAGGTGGCGCGGGCGATGGCCGAAGGGGCGCTTGCCCGCTCGCAGGCCGATCTGGTGGTCGCGGTGACCGGCATCGCCGGCCCGAGCGGCGGCAGCGCCGACAAGCCCGTCGGCCTGGTCCACTTCGCCGCCGTCCGGCGCGGCCGGCCGGTCGCTGATGCCGTCCATCGCTTCGCCGACCGCGGCCGCGCCGCCATCCGCCTGGCGGCGACGCGCGAGGCGCTCGCCATGCTGGCCGCGCTCGTCTGAGGCCGCTCAACGCGAACGCCGCTGCCGTTCACGCGGAAGAGGGGTAGAGCTTGTCCGCCCGGGCAACAAAGGCGTCGACGAACTGGTGGAATGAATGCTTGACCACCGGTCCGATCAGCCCGGCGAGCAGGCGCGAGCGGAATTCGTAATCGATGGCGAAACGGACGAGCGAGGCATCGCTGCCGTCAGACTCGAATCGCCAGCGCCCCTCGAAGCGGCGAAACGGGCCGTTGAGGTAGGCGACGTCGATGGTCATTCCCTCCCGGTCGAGCACGTCGCGGGTGGTGAACGTCTCGCTGGCCGGCCCGTAGGTGACGGTCATGTCGGCGATGAGCACTTCCTTGCCATCGGCCCGGTCGCGCCCGGTCACCACCAGCTTCTGGCAATGCGGCACGAACTCGGGATAGGCCTCGCAATCGGCGACCAGGTCGAACATCTGCTCGGCCGCATGGCGAACGCGGCGCTCGGCCGAGAATGCGACCATCGCCGGCTCAGGCGCCGGCCCTTGCCGCCCGCGCCGCCTTCAGGCGGGCAAAGTCCTCGCCGGCATGGTGCGAGGAACGGGTGAGCGGGCTTGCCGCCACCATCAGGAAGCCCTTGGCGTAGGCGATCGTCTGGTAGGCCTTGAACTCGTCGGGGGTCACGAAGCGGATCACTGGATGGTGCTTGCGCGTCGGCTGGAGATATTGGCCGATGGTCAGGAAGTCGACGTTGGCCGCGCGCAGGTCGTCCATCACCTGCAGCACCTCGTTGCGCTCCTCGCCGAGGCCGACCATGATCCCCGACTTGGTGAACATCGCCGGGTCGAGCTCCTTCACCCGCTGCAGCAGGCGCAGCGAGGCGAAGTAGCGCGCCCCCGGCCGCACCGTCAGATAGTGCGACGGCACCGTCTCGAGGTTGTGATTGAACACGTCCGGCGGTGCCTCCCCCATGATGCGGAGGGCGATTTCCATCCTGCCGCGAAAATCGGGGACCAGAATCTCGACCCGCGTATCCGGGTTCAACGCTCGAATCGCCCGGATGCAGGCAATG
>CAZSWL010000141.1:0-7078 GCA_964610725.1 uncultured Bauldia sp. | reverse complement strand
GGGTTTCGATCAGAAAGCGCACGGTGCGGCCGAAGTCGGCGAGGTCGGGTGGGCGCCGCAGCGGGATTCCGTCCACCATGCGGCGGAAACGCGCCTCGCTCTGGCGGGGGCTGGGCAGCGTCGGTCCCGGTGCGATGCCGTTGACGCGGATGCGTGGGGCGAGCGCCTGGGCCAGCGTCTGGGTGGCGGTGAACAGCGCCGACTTGGAGATCTGGTAGGAGAAATAGCGCGGCGTCGGCCGCCAGATGCGCTCGTCGAGCAGATTGACCACGTTGCCCTCGACCCCGTCGGGCAAACGGGCGGCGAACGCCTGGGCGAGAAACACCGGCGCCGCCAGATTGACCGCAAGCTGACGGTCCCACACGGCGCGGTCGAGGGCGCCGAAGGCGTCCTTCTCGAACATCGAGGCGTTGTTGACGAGCAGCGTCGGCGGGCCGAGGGCGTCGGCGGTCTGATCGACGACGGTGCCAAGGCGGCCGAAATCGCCGAAGTCGCCGCCAACCACAGCCGCTTGGCCGCCGGCGCCGGCGATGGCGGCGACCACGTCCTCGGCTTGATCGCGCGAGCGGTTGAAATGGATGGCGATGGCCCAGCCGTGGGCGGCGAGATCCTCGGCGATGGCGCGTCCGATGCGGCGCGCGCCGCCGGTAACCAGGGCAACGGGGGCCGATGGCGCCATAACCGTTTGTTAACCCTGTCTAACGGAGCGGACCCGTCCGTCCCGTTTCGGGACTGCCGCCGCAGCGCCGGCCAGCGGGACGCAAGCCAGACAGATCAAGAGGTTAGGTGGCATTTGTTGTCGCAACACGACACCACAATTGATCACCGATTTGCCCGACCGCGGCCGCACTTCATTAACGCTTACGCCTTATTGCTTGCCTCATATCCGCGCCCTTCGCGAGCCGGCCCCGCATCTCAAGTGCGAGCCTCGCCTCGGCGAAGCGGATCGATAGGAGGTAGCTTATGTCGCGTATCCGTATCCTCGGCGCAAGCGCCGCGGTGCTCCTCACCGGCACCGCGCTGGCCAGCGCCGCCGACCTGCCGCGCTATGGTGCACCGCCACCGGCGTCGCAGTCGTACTACAACCCGGCGCCCGTCTACAGCTGGAGCGGACCCTACGTCGGCGTGACCGGCGGCTACGGCTGGGAGGGCGGCACCGTCTCCGGCAACGGCTGGATCGGCGGCGCCTACGCCGGCGCCAACGTCCAGACTCCCACCAACCTGGTGCTCGGCGTCGAGGGCGACATCACCGCCAGCGGCAAGAGCGGCACCAGCGGCGGTCTGACCGTGTCCAACCCCTGGGATGCAACGCTGCGCGGCCGCCTCGGCTACGCGCTGGGCAACGTCATGATCTATGGCACCGGCGGCCTGGCCGTCGGCGAGGTCAAGGCCACGACCACCACGCCTTCGAACGAGACCGCGACCCAGCTCGGCTGGGCCGCCGGAGGCGGCATCGAGGCGGCACTGGGGCGCAACGTCACCGGCCGCGTCGAGTACCGCTACACCGATCTCGGCACCAAGACCTTCACCACCGCCGGACCGGTCAGCTACAATTCCAGCGACATTCTCGCCGGCCTCGGTTTCAAGTACTGACCGACGCGCTCGGCTCATCGGGACCCCGTCGCGGCTTGCCGCGGCGGGGTTTTCGCTTGGCGCTCGCGCTCACGGACTGATCGAGCGGCAGGCGCCGTCGTAGACCCGGTAGGGATCATGGCCGGTCAGGCACGATTCCACGTGCCAGCCGATCGAGAACAGGCCGAGTTGCGGCCCTTCGATGAGGTAGCTGACCGCGGCACGGCGCCCGTTCGAGAGCAAGGCGGTGGCGCCGCAATAGCGCCGCTCGACGAAGCCGGGCGCGCCGGGCCGGAAGCGACGCTCATGGACCCGGTCGATGCGCTTGACGCTGAGCCCGCGCAAGGTGAGGTGGCTGTCCTGATAGGCGAACTTCTCGGTGATGCTGGCGAGCACGCTCGGCTCGCCGCACGCCGGCAGCGCGCCGTAGACACCCGGCCGCGCGGGCGGCGGCGCGTAATAGTCGGCCGCGCCCGCCGCTCCGGCGAGCACGGTGCACAGCATTGCCAGGCTGAGGGTGCGCAGCATCGGCCGTCTCCTCCGGCATCTCCCCGTTGCCGACGATGCGACGACGACCGATTCCGGTCAAGGCACGAGGCCCGTCGGCGACATCAGCATGCCCGTCGCCGTCGTCGCGGCGCCGGCGATCACCACCCGTTCGTCGACCACCCGGGCACGGCCGGCAGCGACCAGCGCCAGCGCCGCCGGATAAAGCCGGTGTTCGGCGCAAAGCACCCGCTCCGCCAGCGTCTCCGCCGTGTCGCCGGCGAGCACCGGAACCGCTGCCTGGGCGATGATCGGTCCCTCGTCGACGGCGGCGCGGACGAAGTGCACCGTGCAGCCGTGCAGCCTGACGCCGGCGGCGAGGGCGCGGGCGTGGGTGTCGAGGCCGCGGAAGGCGGGCAGCAGCGAGGGATGGATGTTGATCAGGCGGTCCCGCCATGCCTCGACGAAATCGGCCGACAACAGCCGCATGAAGCCGGCCAGGCACACGATGTCGATGGTCGCCTCGGCCAGCGTGCGCTCAAGCGCGGCCTCGAACGCCGGTTTGTCGGCGCCGGCGGCCGCGTCGACCACGGCCGTGGCGACGCCGGCCGCGGCCGCGCGTTTCAGCCCCTGTGCCTCGCCGTTGCTGGCGACGACGAGGACCACCTCGGCCGGATAGTCGGCGGCGCCGGCGGCGGCGATCAGCGCCGCCATGTTGGAGCCTCGCCCGGAGATGAGGATGGCGACCCGCTTGCGCCTCATCTGACCGCCGCGACGTCGAGAGCGCCGTCGTAGACGACCGCCGCTCCGTCGCGCGCCTCGATGCGGCCGATGTCGACGACGTTCTCGCCCATGGCGGCGAGCGCGGCGACGATGCCGTCGGCGTCGGCCGGCGCGGTCACCGCTATCATGCCGGCGCCGCAGTTGAAGGTGCGCAGCATCTCGGCCTCGGTGATGGTGACGATGTCGGCGAGCCAGCGCATGACCGGCGGCACCGGCAGGCGGGCGAGGTCGATGCGCGCCGCCGTGCCCGCGGGCAGCACCCGCGGCAGGTTCTCGCTGATGCCGCCGCCGGTGATGTGGGCGAGCGCCTTGATCGCCCCGGTCGCCCGCACGACCTGCTTGAGGGCGCCGACGTAGATGCGCGTCGGCGTCAGCAGCGCCTCGCCGAGCGAACGGGCGGCGTCGAACGGCGCCGGCCGGTCGAGGTGCTGGCCGGTGTCGGCGACGAGCTTGCGCACCAGCGAGAAGCCGTTGCTGTGGAGGCCGGACGAGGCGAGCGCCAGGACATGGTCGCCCGGTGCCACGTCGGCGCGCGGCAGCACGCGGTCGCGCTCGACCGCGCCGACGGCGAAGCCGGCAAGGTCGAAGTCGCGGCCGGCGTAGAAGCCCGGCATCTCGGCGGTCTCGCCGCCGATGAGGGCGACATCGGCGAGCCGGCATCCTTCGGCGACGCCGGTGACGATCGCGCGCCCGACGGCAGGATCGAGCCGGCCGCTGGCGAAATAGTCGAGGAAGAACAGCGGTTCGGCGCCCTGGACGACGATGTCGTTGACGCACATGGCGACGAGGTCGATGCCGACCGTGTCGAGAATCCGGGTGTCGATGGCGACCCTGAGCTTGGTGCCGACGCCGTCGGTGGCCGCGACCAGCAGCGGATCGCCGTAGCCGGCCGCCTTGAGGTCGAACAGGCCGGCGAAGCCGCCGATCTCGTCGACGACACCGGGCCGGCGGGTGGTGCGCGCCAGCGCCCTGATCGCCGCCACCAGAGCATTGCCGGCATCGATGTCGACGCCCGAATCGGCGTAGGCGACCGGCCGATCCGGCTGGTGCGGCTGGCTGGTCATCGGGTGGTCGTCTCCTGGCGCGTGATCCAATTCATGAAAGGCGGCCGAATGCAAGGGATTGCCGCCCTTGCTTTCGCTTCCGGCCGGCGCTTGGCATTGGCCGCCGAGGGTGCCATGTCTAGCGGATTCGCGGGCACGGCGAGAGCGCCGGCGACCCGCCATGGAGACTGGGCGATTCCGGTAGGCATTCCCAATCTGATCACCATTGCGCGGTTGCTGCTGGTGCCGCTGATCGTGTGGCTGATCATGGCGCCGCATCCCCTTGCCGCATTCTGGACGTTCGTGGCGGCCGGAGTCAGCGACGCGGTCGACGGCCTGATCGCGCGCCAGTTCAACCTGCGTTCCGACCTCGGCGCCTACCTCGACCCGATCGCCGACAAGGCGCTGCTGGTGTCGATCTACGTCACCTTCGCCGCCTTCGGCCAGATACCGGTGTGGGTCACCATTCTGGTGGTCAGCCGCGACGTGCTCATCGTCGGCGGGGTGATGCTGTCCTGGATGGTCGGCCGGCCGATGCCGATGCGCCCGGCCGCGATCAGCAAGGTCAACACCGTGGCCCAGATCACGCTGGCTGCCGTGGTCCTGGCCGACCTGGCGTTCGGGCCGTATTTTGCGATGGTGCGGATGGTGCTGAATTACGTCGTCGGGGTTCTCACCGTGGCTTCCGCCGCGCTCTATCTGGTCGACTGGGTCAAGCACATGGGCGGCGCCGCCGCCGGCGCACCGCTCGGCCAGCCGCCCCGCGAGGGTCGCCCGTGAACCGCCGCCAGCAGGTGGCGCTCTTCTGGCTGGTGGCGCTCGCCGTGCTGCTGGTCGTGCTGTTCATCCTGCGCAAGATCCTGTTTCCCTTCGTCGCCGGCATGGCGCTCGCCTACATGCTCGATCCGGTCGCCGACCGGCTGGAGGAACGCGGTCTCAACCGCCACGCGGCGACCATCGTCATTCTGGTGGTGGCGGTGATCCTGCTCGCCTTGTTGCTGCTCTTGGTCGGCCCGGTGGTATTCAATCAGCTCGGCGATTTCATCCAACGCCTGCCCAGCACCATCGAACAGCTGCAGGGGCTGCTGAGTTCGTTCCTCGACAGCCGCTGGGCGCAGTTCCTCGGCCTCGATTCGGAGAGCCTGCGATCCTCGCTCTCCCGCTTCATGACGAGCGGCACCGCCGTCATCACCACGCTGGTGCCTTCGCTGTGGTCGGGCGGTCTCGCGCTGATCAACATCCTGTCGCTGTTCATCGTCATGCCGTTCGTCGCCTTCTACGTGTTGCGCGACTGGGACAAGATGATCGCGCGCATCGACGCGCTGCTGCCGCGCGACCATGCCGACGAGATCCGCCAGCTCGCCCGCCAGATCGACCGCAAGGTCGCCGCGTTCGTCCGCGGCCAGGTGCTGTCGGGACTGATCCTCGGCGTCTTCTACGCCGTCGGGCTGTTCATCGTCGGCCTCAACTACAGCCTGCTGATCGGTCTCGTCGCCGGCCTGATCAGCTTCATCCCCTATGCCGGCTTCGCCGTCGGCTTCGTGATTTCGATCGTGGTTGCCCTCGTCCAGTTCTGGCCGCACTGGATCTCGCTGGTCGCCGTGGTGGCGGTGTTCATGCTCGGCCAGCTGCTCGAGGGCTACGTGCTGCAGCCGCGGCTGCTCGGCTCCATGGTCGGGCTTCATCCGGTGTGGCTGTTGTTCGGGCTGTTCGCCTTCGGCCTGCTGTTCGGCTTCGTCGGCCTGCTTCTCGCCGTGCCGGCGGCCGCCGCCGTCGGCGTCCTCGTCCAGCATGGTGTCGAGCTCTACCGCGCCAGCGCCGCCTTCCGCGGCTCCGATCCTGACAAGCAGTGAGCAGGGGCCGATGAACGCCGCCGGCCATCAGCTTGCTCTCGGCCTGCCGCACCGTGCCGCCATGACCCGCGCCGACTTCCTCGCCGGCGCCGCCAACCGTGCCGCCATCGACCTGATCGACCGCTGGCCCCAGTGGCCGGCGCCGGCGGTGCTGATGACCGGCCCGCCCGGCTCCGGCAAGACCCACCTGGTCGAGATCTGGCGGGCCGCCAGTGCCGCCGCCGTCGCCTCCGCCGCCGCCCTCGACGAGCGCGCCGTCGCCGCGCTCGCCGCCGCCCCGGCGGTGGCGGTCGAGGATCTCCACGCCGGCCCGTTCGACGAGGCGGCCCTGTTCCACCTCCTCAACCTCGCCGGCGAGCGCGCGCTGCCGGTGCTGATGACCAGCCGGGTCGCGCCGCCGGCGCTGAACGTCGGGCTGGCCGATCTTGCCTCGCGCCTGCGTGCCGCCCGTCCGGTTGCCATCGGTGCCCCCGACGACGAGCTGCTGCGCCGGGTCGTGGTCAAGCTGTTCGCCGACCGCCAGCTCGCCGTCGACCGCGCGGTGATCGACTATCTCGTGCTGCGCATGGAGCGCTCGCTCGAGGCGGCGAGCCTGATCGTCGCCGACCTCGACCGCCAGGCGCTGGCGGAAGGCCGCGCCATCACCCGCTCGCTCGCCGCCGCCGCCCTGGCGCGGGTTTTCGGTGGCGGCGGCGATCGCGACGACGTGAGCTCCGACCACGCCTAGGGATCCGGCCGGAATCCTTGGCCAAATCGTCGCGTTTACCGTTTAGCGCTATAGTATCGGCACGAAAGGACGACGTGCCCGCGCCATGAACCACAAGCCTCCCGCCGCCACCCTCGAACGCGTCGCCGTCATCGATTTCGACGAGGCCGCCGGCGGTCGTCTGCGCGGCCGGCCCGATCGTTTCATCAACCGCGAGCTGTCGTGGCTGCAGTTCAACCGGCGGGTGCTGGAGGAGGCGAGCAACGCCAGCCATCCGGTGCTGGAGCGCCTGCGCTTCCTGTCGATCTCGGCCGACAACCTCGACGAGTTTTTCATGGTGCGCGTCGCCGGCCTCAAGGGCCAGCAGCGCGCCGGCATCGCCATGGTCTCCGACGACGGTCAGTCGCTGAGCGAGCAGCTTGCCCGTATCGGCGAGGCGGTCTCCGTTCTCGCCGAGGCCCAGCAGGCCTGCTGGGCGGCGTTGCGTCGCGAACTGGCCGGGGCGGGCGTCGTTCTGCTCGACGCCGCCCACATCGAGGACAGCGACCGCGACTGGCTGGAGCACCACTTCCTCGATTCGATTTTCCCGGTGCTGACCCCGCTCGCCATCGACCCGGCGCACCCGTTCCCGTTCA
>CAZSWL010000140.1:0-3485 GCA_964610725.1 uncultured Bauldia sp. | reverse complement strand
CCGGACTGCTCCTCGCCGAGCAGGTTGCCGGCGCCGCGGATGTCGAGGTCGTGGCTGGCGAGTTGGAAGCCGGCGCCGAGGGTGTCAAGCTGCTGGATGACCTTGAGGCGGCGTTCCGCGCTTCCCGTCAGCGTGCGTCCGGCGGGAACCGTGAACAGGGCGTAGGCGCGCTGCTTGGAGCGGCCGACGCGACCGCGCAGCTGGTAGAGCTGGGCGAGGCCGAACATCTCGGCGCGATGGACGATGAGCGTGTTGGCGGTCGGGATGTCGAGGCCGGATTCGACGATCGAGGTCGACAGCAGCACGTCGTAGGCGCCGTCGTAGAAGGCCGTCATGACGTCGTCGAGGGCGCCGGCCGCCATCTGGCCGTGGGCGACCGCGACCTTCACCTCGGGCACGGTCTCGGTGAGGAAGGCGCGCTGCTCGGCGAGGTCGCCGACGCGCGGGCAGACGTAGAAGCTCTGGCCGCCGCGATAGCGCTCGCGCAGCAACGCCTCGCGCACCACCAGCGGATCGAACGGCGAGATGAAGGTCCTGACCGCCAGCCGGTCGACGGGCGGGGTGGTGATCAGCGACAGCTCGCGCACGCCGGTGAGGGCCAGCTGCAAGGTGCGCGGGATCGGTGTCGCCGACAGGGTCAAGACGTGCACGTCGGCCTTGAGCTCCTTCAGCCGCTCCTTGTGGCGGACGCCGAAGTGCTGCTCCTCGTCGACGATCAACAGGCCGAGATCGCGGAAGCTCACCCCCTTGCCGAGCAGGGCATGGGTGCCGATGACGATGTCGACGCCGCCGTCGGCGATGCCCGCCTTGGCGGCGGCGAGATCCTTGGCCGACACCAGCCGCGAGGCCTGGGCGATCCTGACAGGCAGGCCGGCGAAGCGGTCGGCGAAGGTCTGGTAGTGCTGGCGGGCGAGCAGCGTCGTCGGCACGATCACCGCCACCTGCTTGCCGGCCATGACGGCGATGAGGGCGGCGCGCAGAGCCACCTCGGTCTTGCCGAAGCCGACGTCGCCGCAGATCAGCCGGTCCATCGGGCGGCCGGCGGCAAGGTCGGCGACCACCGCGGCGATGGCCGCGTCCTGGTCCTCGGTCTCCTCGAAGGGAAAGCGGGCCGCGAACTCGTCGTAGACCCCTTCCGGCGGGGTCAGCACCGGAGCGCTGCGGGTGGCGCGGGCGGCGGCCACCTTGATCAGGGCCGCCGCCATCTCGCGAATGCGCTTCTTCAGGCGTGCCTTGCGCGCCTGCCAGGCGACGCCGCCGAGCTTGTCGAGGGCGACGCCGACCTCCTCGGAGCCATAGCGCGACAGAAGCTCGATGTTCTCGACCGGCAGATAGACGCGGTCGTTGTCGGCGTAGAGGATCTCGAGGCAGTCGTGCGGCGCACCGGCGGCCTCGATGGTCTTGAGGCCGGTGAAACGGCCGATGCCGTGGTCGATGTGGACGACGATGTCGCCCGCGGCGAGGCTGGTGACGTCAATCAGGTAGTCGGCCGGGCGGCGCTTGGCGTGCGGACGGACGAGGCGGTCGCCGAGGATGTCCTGCTCGCCGATGACCGCAAAACCGGAGGTGGCGAAGCCCGCCTCGATGCCGAGCACGGCGAGCGCCGTGGTGCCCGCTTCAAGGGAGGCGACCTCCGTCCAGTCGGCGACCGGCTTGAGTTGGGTGAGGCCGTGATCGACCAGCACCTGGCCCATGCGGTCGCGGGCGCCATCGCTCCAGCAGGCGACCACCACTCGCTCGCCGGCAGCGGCCAGCGACCGGATGTGGGCGATAACGGCGTCGAAGACGTTGACGCCTTCGACGCTGCGCTCGGCGGCGAAGTTGCGGCCGGCGCGGCCGGCGAGGTCGATGGCGGCGGCGCTTTCGGGCCGGGCGAACGGCGTCAGGTGGGCGCAGGGGCGCGCGGCAAGGCGCGCGCTCCATTCGTCGCGGCCGAGGTAGAGCCGATCGGGCGGCAGCGGCTTGTAGGGGGCGCCGCCGCCGGTGGCGCCCGCCGCCATCGCCGCCCGCCGCGCCTGGCAGTGATCGCCGATCTGGTCAAGCCGTTCGCCCATCGCCTCGTCGACGAGATGGTCCAGCACCAGGGGCGCCTCGCCGAGATAGTCGAACAGGGTGTCCATCCCGTCGGCGAACAGCGGCAGCCAGTGCTCCATGCCGACGAAACGGCGGCCTTCGCTGACGGCGGCGTAGAGGAGATCGTCCCGGTCGACGGCGCCGAATTCGCCGACGTAGCCGGTGCGGAAGCGGGCGATCGCGGCGGCCGACAGCACCATCTCGCTCGCCGGAGTGAGCGCGATGCGCGAACGAACTGCGGTGGTGCGCTGGCTGTCGGCATCGAAGGCGCGGATCGTTTCGAGCGTGTCGCCGAAGAAATCGAGGCGCACCGGCGCCTCGCTTGCCGCCGCGTAGAGGTCGAGGATGCCGCCGCGCACGGCGTATTCGCCGGGCTCGCGCACGGTGGCGGTGCGGGAGAACCCCTCCTTCTCCAGCCAGTCGATGAGCTCAGCCATCGGCACGCGATTGCCGGGGGCGGCGGCGAGTACGTTGCCGGCGACCGCCGCCCGCGCCGGCACCCGCTGCAGCGCCGCGTTGACGGTGGTGAGCAGGATGGTCGGCGTGTCGCCTGCCTGCGTCAACCGCGACAGGGTCGCCATGCGGCGGGCGACGACTGCGGCATGGGGCGAGACGCGGTCGTAAGGCAGGCAATCCCAGGCGGGAAACTCCAGCACGTCGAGGGCCGGCGCGAAGAAGCGGACGGTGCGCTTGACCTCGTCGAGACGGCGGCCGTCGCGGGCGACGAAAGCGACGAGGCGCGATCCTGTCGCAATATCGGCCAACACCTTGCCGGTCATGCCGTCGGGCACGGCGGCGAGGGTCACCTCGCCGGGGCGGGCGAAGGCGGTGGTCAGGTCCGGCGAGGTCCGCTTCATCGATTCACGCGCCGTTGTTGAAGGCGATCAGCCGGTCGAGGAACGGCGACCGCAGCTCTTCGGGAACCGGCTCCTCGCCCATGACCCAGGCGAGCACCACCGGATCGGGGACGTCGAGCAGCGCCTCGAAGGCGGCGAGGTCGTCGGCGTCGAACTGATCGAGGTGGACGTCAGCAAAGCGGCCGAGGATGAGGTCGACTTCGCGCATGCCGCGGTGCCAGGCGCGAAATTTGAGGCGGCGCCGGCGCACCGCGTCCGCCTCCCCTCGCCCGTCGCCCGTGACCATTCGATGCCGCTTCCGCAATAGATAAACGGCGCCGGGCGATTTTTGCCCGTCGCTTCGCGCGGGTCATATAGCGACTGGCGCGCGGTTTGTCAGGGGCACTGGCCCCCGGTGCGTGCTAAATGAGCCGCGATGCGGCCCGACATCCTCAACCCGCTCTTTCGCCCGGTCACCAGTCTTTCGGGCATCGGCCGCAAGACCGGCGAGGCGCTCGCCCGCCTCCTCGGCCGCGGCGAGGCGGCAGAGCCGCGGGTAACCGACCTTCTCTTCCA
>CAZSWL010000139.1:0-8759 GCA_964610725.1 uncultured Bauldia sp. | reverse complement strand
CCGCCTCCAGCGCCTGGACGAGATGCATCAGGCCAATGCAGCCGGCCGTTTCCGCGTCGGCCAGAGCGGCAGGCGTGGTTGCCTCGGCGGCGGGCGCATCGAGACCCCACAGGTGCACCGCCACCGCCGGGGACAAGCCGGCGCTGTTCAGGTCCTCGACAAGGCGGGTGAAGTCCTCACGGCAGTCGGGGCGTATCGCGAAGGCCATCTCGTTCACCCGGCGATAGCCATCGCCGGGCTGGACGACGATCACGCGGTCGCCGCGCGCCGTCAGGGCGTGCTCGACGGCGCCGCCGAGGCCGCCCAGATCGGCCAGCAGTAGCCAGGGCTTTTCGAACACCGGCTCGGGTGCGACCGAGGCGGCAGGGCGGGCTTCGGCGGAAGGTCCCGCCGGGCAACGAGCCACCAGCACGAGCTGTTGGTCGCCGCTGGCGAAGTGGGGCACGGTCAGCGTGCGCGGATCGATGAAGCCAC
Organism: uncultured Bauldia sp.; assembly: GCA_964610725.1. GTDB lineage: Bacteria > Pseudomonadota > Alphaproteobacteria > Rhizobiales > Kaistiaceae > JBBDMC01. Next base: position 8,285 of record CAZSWL010000139.1, on the reverse strand, counting down.
ACCCCGCCAGCAACTGCACCCATGCGTCGCCGGTGATCGCCGGGTGGTCCGTTCGCTCCCCGTCGGCGAAACGCCACCAGCCCTCCATCAGGCCGAACACCATGTCCGACCACCTGACCGCCCACGGAATCTCGATGCCGACAAACAGGCCGCCTGGCGCCAGCAACGACCTCACGTGCAATGCGGTCTCGCGCAGGTCGCGCGTGGCGTGGAGCACGTCCGAGGCGAGCACAATGTCGAACGATCCCGGTGCGAAGCCTTGCTCCTCCGGTGGCCGTTCGATGTCGAGGGTGGCGAACTCGACGAAGCGATAGTCGAAGAAGGCCTGTTCGGCGCGCGTGAAGAATGCGTTCGAAACATCGGTGTAGAAGTACTGTGTACGCTCGGCCGGCAGCCGCGGCAGAACGTGCGAAGTGAGCCCACCGGTGCCGGCGCCGATTTCCAACACGCGCAGCGGCCGCGCGGCCGGCACCGTGCTGATCGCCTCGGCAACCGCCTCCGCCACCATCACATCGTAGGTGAGCATCGACCAGCTCGACTGGTAGAAGTGCTCCAGTACCGCCGGCGAGCCGTTGGGAAACAGAACGGCGAGCGGATCCAGATCGCCGCGCAGCAGGCTCGCCAGGCGGCTGCCGCAGCGGCGTATCAGCGTCAGCTCGGGCAAGTAGCCCGGCTCTTCGTGCATTAGCCGCCGCCACATCGCCTCGGGATCGCGGCTCGCCGGACGGCGAAGGACCGTGATGGCCTCGCCGTGGCGCTCGATCACGCCATCGTGCCCAAGGAAATGAAGAACGCGATCGAACAAGCGGCGGTGACTCGCCGCCACGCCCAGCCTGGTGACCAGAGCCTCGACGGTCGTGCGGCTGCCTTTTCTGAACGACCAGCCAAGCTGGCGCAGGGCTGCCACCATCCAGGCCGTGGCCACGGCGTCGGCCGCCGCGATGCGTCCGGCGTGACGGCCCAAGCGGCCGTCCGGGGCGCCATCGCGTTCCGCCACCCGTGTGGCGGCCGCCGCGATCCTTGCCGGGGGCGCCAGCTTGTCGGCCGAAGAAACGGCACCGGGCCGCGGCCGTGGGCGCCACACCTCCGCGTGCAGCCACTCGTCTATTGACGTCGAGGTCGACGATCGCTGGCGCACCAGCGCCTGACAGCGAAATCCGCCGATCTCGATCAGCGCCCGTCCGTCGTCGTCCAGGATGGTCAGGTCGGCAACGATGGTCCGGCCAGCGGCGAGTCGGGTCCTGACGTAGCTCCACACGGGTCCGGTGACCGGATGGCGCAGCTCCATCCGCGTGATGCTGACCGGCAGAAAGGGTCCGCTGGCAAGCCCGTCGTCCGGCAGCGCCGCGATGATCGCCTGCAGGCATGCGTCCAGCAGCGCCGGGTGGACACGGTAGCGGTCGGTGGCGCCGGCGATCGATTCAGGAACCTCGATACGGGCAAGCGCCTCGCCGGGGCCAAAGAAGGCGACTGTGGTGCCGCGAAAGGCGGGACCATAATGAAGACCGTTTTCGCCGAAGGACTCGGCCAGCGCAGCGCCCGAAGTCTCGCCGGTGAGCCTCGCGCGCAACCCCGCGATGTCCATCGGCGTCGGTTCCGGTCCGGGCTCGCGGCGGCGAATTGACCCGGCCGCGTTGAGCGACCATTCGCCCGTCTTGGCGCGGCTCATCACCTCGACCGCTCCGCTGGCGACGCGATAGGAGAGTTGGACCTTGGCCGGCTCTTCCTCGGCGAGCACCAGCGCCTTGCGGAAATCGACGTCTTCGATGAGCGTCGCGCCGTCGGCGAACACGGCCGCGCCGGCCGCCGACATCATCTCGATGAATCCTGCCGCCGGAAACAACGTGTGATCCTGCACGCGGTGATCGGCGAGCCAGGGGAGGAGACGCAGATCGAGGTCGGCTTCCCAGGTCGGTTCGGAGGTCTGCAGCGCCCGCCCGAGCAGCGGGTGCGGGGCCGTCGCCAGCCGGGCGACCCGCGAGCGCTCCGACTCGTGCCAATAGCGCTGGCGTTGCCAGACCTGCGGCGGCAAGCGCACCGCTGCGCGGCCGTCACCCAGGACGGCGTCCCATTTCACCTCGTGGCCGGCCACGTGCAGGGCACCGAGCGAGGTGAGCAGCGCCGGGCGCTCCGGTTCGCCGCGCTTTAGCGAGGCAAGCACGCTTCCTTGTTTGCCGGCGCTGCGCAGACAGTCGGCGATCGGTCCGGCAAGTGCCGGATGGGCGCCGATCTCGAGGAACGTTGCGAACCCCCGTTCGGCCAGCCGTTCGATCGCCGGTCCGAACAACACCGGTTCACGGACGTTGCGCCACCAGTATTCGCTGCCGTAGTCGTCGCCGTCCGCCCAAGTCGCGGTGACCGTCGATACGACCGGCACCGTCGGCTTGTGCAGCGGCACGATAGCGAGCGCCTCGATGAGGTTATCGCGCACCGCGTCCATGTGGGCGCTGTGGAAGGCGTATTCGACCGCCAGGAAACGGTTGAAGATGCCGCGTTCACCAAGCACCGCGGCGATGGCAGCAAGAGGCTCGCCGTCACCCGACAGCGTCATCAGGGACGGGCTGTTGACAGCGCCGAGCGACACACGGCCACCGTAAGGCGCAATCATTTCCTCGGCCGTCGCCGCCGTGATGGCGGCGGCGAGCATGCGACCGCGCTCACGTGCCGCCTCCATGGTGCGGCCGCGATGGAAGATGACGCGCGCCGCGTCTTCCAGTGTCAGGATGCCGGCAGCCCACGCCGCCGCCACTTCGCCCACCGAGTGACCAACGGTCGCGGCCGGCTCGATGCCCCATGACCGCCACAGCGCGGTCAGCGCCGCCTGCACGGCGAAGATCGCCGGCTGCGCAATGTCGGTGCGGTTGAGCCGCGAGGTGGCTTCATCGCGTCCGAGTTCCTCGATCAGCGACCAGTCGCCAAGATCGGCGAACAGGCTGTCGCAGCGCTCGATCACCGCGCGGAAAGTGGGGTCCGACGCCAACAATTGGCGTCCCATCGCCCACCATTGGGTGCCCTGACCCGAATAGACGAAGACCGGCGGCGCCGGTTCTTTTTGGGCACGCCCCATCGACGCTCCCGGCGCCGCCTGTCCCGCCGCGATCATGGCGAGACGGGCGACCAGCTCCTCGCGCGATTCGGCAGCGACTGCCATGCGCTCGTCGAGGTGGTTGCGACGCGTCGCGGCCGAATGGCAGATGTCGGCAAGGTCGGCGCTGGCGCCATCGCCGCCGGCAGCCAGGAATGCCTGCCATGCTTCGGCAACCGCAGCGCGACGATCGCGGCTGCGCGCCGAGAGCGTCAGCAGTACCGCGCCGGGGTCGCGGGCCGGCCGGCGTGCCGGGCGTTCGGGGGGCGAGGCGAGGATGGCGTGCGCATTGCTGCCGCCGAAGCCGAACGAATTCACCCCCGCCACGGCCGGGATCGCCAGCGGCGTCGGCCGGGCCACCACTTCCAGGTTCAGCGCATCGAAGGGGACGTGGGGCGTCGGCTGCTCGAAGTTGAGGCTCGACGGCACCTGGCCATGGCAGAGCGTCAAGGCTGTCTTGATCACCCCGGCGACACCGGCACCGGCCTCCAGGTGCCCGATGTTGGTCTTGACCGAGCCGATGAGCAGCGGACTGTCGGGCGGGCGCGCCTCGCCGATCGCCTTGCCGAGCGCGTGCGCCTCGATCGGATCGCCGACCGGGGTTCCGGTGCCGTGCGCCTCGACATAGGCGATGGCCGACTCGTCGACACCGGCATCGCGACAAGCGGTCCGGATGACCGCCTCCTGGGCGCTGGCGCTGGGGACGGTAAGGCCGTTGGTGTGTCCATCCTGGTTGGCAGCGGTGCCGCGAATGACCGCGTAGATTAGACGGCCCTCGGCGAGAGCGTCGGCCAGCGGTTGCAGGGCGATGACGCCCACCCCCTCGGCGCGCACGAACCCGTCGGCCCTGGCGTCGAATGCCTTGCACCGGCCGTCGGCCGCCAGCATCGACATGCGGCTGAAGGCGACGAACGGTGTCGGCAGCAGCAGCGCGTTGACCCCGCCTGCAAGCGCCAGCCGGCAGTCGCCGTCCCGCAGCGCCCGGCAAGCGAGATGGATGGCAATCAGCGAAGAGGAACAGGCCGTATCGACCGCCAGGCTCGGTCCGCCGAGATTGAGGGCGTACGAGACACGATTGGCCGCGATGCTCATGACGCTGCCGGTGGTCGTGTAGACGTCGATCGTGCCCAGTTCGTCTATGCTCGACTGCAACAGCGAGTAGTCGTTGGTGGAGATGCCGACGAAGACGCCGGTTCCGGCGGCCTCGCGATCGAGCAACACGCCGCCGTCCTCGATCGCCTCCCAGGCCGCCTCCACCAGCAGCCGCTGCTGCGGGTCCATCAACTCGGCCTCGCGCGGCGAAATGCCGAAAAACTCGGCATCGAACAGATCTATACCCTCGATGAACCCGCCCCGTCGCGCGACCGTCTTGCCGGGCATGCCGGCGCGAGAATCATAGAAGGCGTTGACGTCCCAGCGCTCGCGCGGCACCTCGGCGATGGCGTCGACGCCGGCCAGGAGCATCTCCCAGAACCTGGTCGGCCCGTCGGCCCCGCCCGGAAACCGGCATCCAATCCCGATAATCGCGATGTCGTCTTTTCGCACTGCGTCGCCCCCTCTGCGCCCGCGACGCAGCCGTTCTCACCAATGGTGACCCGCCGCTGCCCCGGACGTCGACGGTGAAAGGCTAGCCCGGACACGCTGGGAAGCCAATGTAGCCAAGGCAACACTCTTTAAGTTTGTACGACGGGACGGCCGATCCGGCCAGCCAAAGGCTCGCCCGTTGAAGATGGCCACACTTGGGTGCAGTGTGCTCTTTTCGTAGGAGTCGCTGGCCGCGTCGTGACCGGCGACCACAATCGGTTGGCGGTGGGCAATTCCGCCACCACCCAGGAGACCCACGCCCTTGTCGGTGAAGGTGACCATTGTCGGAACGGGCTATGTGGGGTTGACCACCGCGGTCTGTCTGGCCGATCTCGGCCATGACGTGGTTGCCGTCGACGTCAATGCCGAAAAGATTGCCCGCCTTTCGGCCGGCGATCCCGTCATTCACGAAACTGGCCTGAAACGGCTCCTCGTCGCCAATCTCGCCAGCGGCCGTCTCACCTTCAGCAACCAAATGAGCGATGCGGTCCGCCGGGCCGATCTGGTCATGATCGCGGTCGGCACGCCCCCCCAGGCCGACGGCCACGTCGACCTGACGTTCGTCGAGGAGGCGGCGGACGACATCGCCCCCCATCTTGCCGGCTTCACGGTCGTTTGCGTCAAATCGACGGTTCCCGCCGGCACCAACCGCCGGGTCGGCGAACTGATCGCCTACGCCAACCCCCGGGCGGACTTCGCCCTGCTTTCCAATCCCGAGTTCCTGCGGGAAGGCCGGGCGATCGAGGAGTTCATGAACCCCGAGCGCGTCGTGCTGGGCGCCGAGGACCCGCGCGCTCTGGCCGTGGGCCGCGCCGTCTATGAACCGCTGACGAAGCGCGGCCGGCCGTTGCTGACCACCTCGATCGAGTCGGCCGAGGTCGCCAAATACGCTGCCAACACGTTCCTCGCTGCTCGTCTGGCGCTGCTCAACGAATTCGCCGACATCTGCGAGCAGGTAGGGGGCGACATCGAGGAGGTCGTGGGCGTCCTCAGCGCCGACAGTCGTATCGGTCCGCATTTCCTCGAGCCGGGGCCGGGGTTCGGCGGATCGTGCTTTCCCAAGGATGTTGGCGCGGTCGCCTATCTCTGCGAGGGCCTCGGCGACGCCGGCGGCCTCATCCGGACCATTCTTCCCTCCAACGCGCGCCGCCAGCAGCGGCTCGCCCGTCGTATCCTTGAAGTCTGTGCGGTCGAGCCGCGACAGCTCCGCATCGGCGCGCTCGGCCTTACGTTCAAGGCCGACACCGACGACGTGCGCGATTCGCCGGCGATCGCCGTGATCGAACACCTCAAGCGGGCCGGCGCCCATATCCTCGCGTACGACCCGGCGGGAATGGCCAATGCACGCCAGGCCGTCACCGCGATCGACTTTGCCGGCGACGCCTATGAGGCCGCCGCCGGTGCTCACGCCGTCGTCGTGCTGACCGAATGGCAGGAGTTCCGCGCGCTCGATCTCGCCAAGCTGCGGGCGGCGGCGAGCGGCCCGGATCTCTTCGACTTCCGCAACGTTCTCGACCGCCAGGCCGTCGAGCGCGCCGGTTTCATCCTGCATCGGACCGGCGCCGCCAGCCCTTCACGGCGACACGACCGAGTGGCGGTCGCGGCACAGCCTCGATCACGCCAGCGCTCTCGGGCGCGGTCGTGACCGACAGGCCGCCGCCAGATGTGCCGACGGCAAGCGATCACTCAGCGGCCGCGGCGTAGCTGGTCAGGATATGAATGTATTGCGCCCGCACGTAGGCCTCCGGCTGAGCAAGGCGTGAGGCGGCGAGACGGCCGCGGACCTCGTCGATCGCGGCGAACCCCCGCCCGGCCATCCACTCTTCCAATCCGCGCTTCAGCACCCCGATATGATCCGCGCCGTGACGCAACAACGCCGAGGTGGTCATCACCACATCGGCGCCGGCCAGCAGGTATTTGACCACCTCGGCGTGGGTATCCACGCCGCTGGTCGCCGCGAGCGACGCCGTCGTCCGCCGCGCGATCATCGCGATCCACAGAAGCGCCTGGCGGATTTCGTAGGGCTGGCTGAGCTGGAGGTCGGGCTGCGGCCTCAGCGTGACGAGGTCGATGTCGGGCTCGTAGAAGCGGTTGAACAGGGCGAGCCCGTCGGCGCCCGCCTCGACCAGTCGATGAGCAAAATGGCCGGGCGAGCTCAGCCACGGCCCGAGCTTGACCGCCAGCGGCAGCCGCACTGCCTCGCGCACGCTCCTGACCGTTTCGATCCATCGTGCCTCGACTTCTTCGCCGCTGATGCTGGCGTCAGTCGGCACCCTGTAAAGGTTGATCTCGATGGCAGCCGCCCCTGCCGCCTCCAGCTCACGGGCGAAGTCGATCCAGCCCGCCGGTGTCGAGCCGTTGAGGCTGGCGATGATGGGAACCGCGCACGCCTCGGCTGCTCGCCTCAAGGTCTCGAGACGGCCGGCCAGGCTGCCGACCGGTGCCGCCGTCCATGGGAAATAACCGGCTGCCTCGGGCTGGGCGAGACTGCCGCGCTCGACCAGCGTAGTGAACGCCGTGTCCTCCGCCTCGATTTCTTCCTCGTAGATCGACGGCATGACGATCGCCGCTGCACCGGCGTCCTCGAGCCGGCGAATGCCGTCGAATTCGCGCGACAGCGGCGAGGCCGACGCGACCACCGGGTGGGCGAGGGTAAGGCCGAGGTAATTGGTGGCCAGCTCCATCACGCGTCCTCCCAATTCGGCAGGAAGCGGCTGCCGTCGCGGCCGGCCAGATCCTCGTAGACTCTGTAGCGCTCGTCGATGGCCGCCTGCGCCTGACGCAACATCTGCTCGGCGCCTTCCGGATCGGTCTGGGTAAGCACCTTGTAGCGGACCTCGCGGTAGGCGAAATCCTCGAGTTTCAGACGTGGCCGCGGACTGTCGAGGCGGAACGGGTTCTGGCCGTGTTTTCGGCGGGTAGGATCGTAGCGGAACAGCGGCCAGTAGCCGGCGGCGGTGGCGCGCGCCTGTTGCTTCATGCCGTAGCGCATGTCGAGACCGTGGGCGATGCAATGGGAATACGCCAGGATGAGCGACGGACCGGGATAGGCCTCCGCTTCGCGGAAGGCGATCAGCGCCTGTTCGGCGTTGGCGCCCATGGCGATCTGGGCGACGTAGATGTAGCCGTACGCGATCACCTGCATGGCGAGGTCCTTGCGCGGCACGCGCTTGCCGGCGGCGGCGAATTTCGCCGAGGCGCCGAGCGGCGTCGCCTTCGACGCTTGGCCGCCGGTGTTGGAATAGACCTCGGTGTCGAGCACGAGGACGTTGACGTCGCGGTCCTGGGCCAGCACGTGATCGAGGCCGCCGTAGCCGATGTCATAAGCCCAGCCGTCGCCGCCGACGATCCAGACGCTGCGCCGAACGAGAAAGTCTATCAATGTCAAAAGGTTGACCGAATCGTCGTCGGTCCGCTCGACGAGCTTTGCCTTGAGCGCGGCGACCCGCTCGTATTGGGCGGCAAACTCGCTCTCGCTCACCTGCGGCGCCTCCAGGATCGCGGTGGCGAGGTCGTCGCCGACCTCTGAGGCAACATTCTCGAGGAGTGCGCGCGCGATCTCCGTCTGCTTGTCGATGGCGAGCCGGTAACCGAGCCCGAACTCGGCGTTGTCCTC
>CAZSWL010000138.1:0-9072 GCA_964610725.1 uncultured Bauldia sp. | reverse complement strand
ATGGAGGAACGAGCAATGAGCATTAAGAAGCAGAAATCGAGGCTAGCCTGCACCGCGGCCGTCGTGGTCCTAGGCGCATGTCTGTCTGGAGCGGCGGTTGCCGCCGACCTGCCGAAGGTCACCCTGATGGTCGGCGGAATCGACAAGCAGATCTATTTGGAATACCAGCTCGCCAGAAGCTTGGGCTTCTACAAGAAGTATGGTGTCAACGTCGAACTGAGCACGGAACAGGCCGGCGGCGTCGGCGCCGAGGACGCGATGATCTCGGGCCAAGTTAATGCGGCCGGCGCCTGGTACGTCCATACCATCGACTTCCAGCAAAAGGGCAAGGACGTTATCAACCTCATCCAGCTCGCGGTCGCCCCAGGCGAGCGGATCATGTGCGCCAAGGGCTCGAACGTAAAGTCGCCCACCGACTGGAAGGGCAAATCGGTCGGCGTGACCGACATCGGCTCGGGCACGGATGACCTGGTGAGCTACGTCTCGAGCCGTGCCGGTTTGACCTCCAAGGACTACTCCAAGATCGCGGCTGGCGCCGGCCAGACCATGATCTCCGCGTTGAAGTACGGTAAGGCGATCTGCGGCATCACCAGCCAGCCGACCGTCAACGCGATCGAGAAGCTTGGCGTGGGCTACTCTGCCATCGACCTCTCGACTGGGGCCGGCGTGCAGAAGTGGCTGGGTGGCGACTACCCGGCCGCTGGCGTGTTGGTCCGCGCCGAGTGGCTAAAGACGCATCAGAAGGAAGCCCAAGGAGTGGTCAACGCGCTGGTCGCCACCTTGGCCTGGATGAAGACGCATACTGCGGCCGACGTCGCCGCTGTCATGCCGGCGGACTTTGTCTCCAATCCGCTGACATCCAAGGACGAATACATCTCCGCGCTGAAAGCCGACTGGGGCCAGTATAACCTCGACGGTCTCGGCCTCATGCCCAAGAACGGTCCGCAGACCGTCTTCGACATCCAGAAGGCGGCCGGCAAGATCACCGGCAAGGTGGATCTGACCAAGACATACACCAACGACTATGTGATCAAGGCTCAGAAACTGGAGGGCATTAGCGGGTAGCGAAGGCTGACCGGCGGCACCGCTCGGTGGCGAGCGACGACGTCAGAGCACCGTGAAAATGAGGAAGGCGGCCTGGGGGCCGCCTTTTTCTTTCCCTTCCAGGCGCGCCGAGGCGGAGGCACAGCGTCGCCAGATCTTGCGCACTTCTGTATGATTCGCTCAGAAGACCATTCAGCCCATGCCGGCGGCAAAGAACCGGTCAAATGAGGGGAGGGCAACCGCCGGCACGAACCATGGCGGTAGGGAGGAGTCGGGAGGTCTGCCATGGCATTGCGTTTCGCAACGCCTGCTGTCGCAGCTATCGTTGGCGTGCTGTCGCTCGCCTGTGCACATGCCGAGGACGTCTCGATCATGATCGGCGGCATCGAGAAGCAGATCTATCTTCCTGCGGTGCTCGCCCAGAAGCTCGGCTACTTCGAGGCCGAAGGCCTCAACGTCTCGCTGCTCAGCGAGCCGGCGGGCGTCGAGGCTGCCGATGAAATGTTGGCCGGTGCCGTCCAGGGCGTAATCGGTTTCTACGACCACAACATCGATCTTCAGGCGCTCGGCAAATACACAGAGTCCGTCGTTCAATTGAGCCGCGTTCCCGGCGAGGTCGAACTCATTTCCGCCGCACATCCCGAGATCCGTTCGGTGCGCGATTTGGCCGGTAAACGCGTCGGCGTGACGGGCCTGGGATCCTCGACCGATTTCCTGACCGAATACCTGTTGATTAGGTCCGGGCTGAAACTCAGCGACGTGACACCCGTCCCGGTCGGGGCGGGCGATACGTTGATCGCGGCCATGCAGCATGACCAGGTTCAGGCGGCCATGACCACTGAGCCGACGGTCTCCCGACTGCTCAGTACCAAGCAGGCCCGCATTCTGATTGACATGCGCGACGTCGCCGGCACAACCGCCGCACTTGGGGGAATCTACCCGGCGGCCTGCCTCTATATGGAAACCGCATGGGTCAATACCCACAAGGAGACCATCCAGAAGCTCGCCAACGCTTTCGTCAAGACGATGCGGTACATCAACGGCCATACGGCTGTGGAAATCGCGGCCCTCATGCCGGCGGCCTTCTACGTCGGCGACCGAGCCATGTACGTCGAAGCCCTCGCGCGCGGCAAGGGCATGTTCACCGAAGACGGCCGCATGCCAATCGGCGGGCCGGAGAACGTCCTTGCGGTGCTCTCCACGATCAAATCGCGCGTTCACGACAAGCCGATTGATCTGTCGGCGACCTACACAACCGTGTTCGTCGATGCTGCCAATGCGAACCGCTAGATCTGCTCCGCGGCCGGCGGCAACCTGACAACCACGCAGAAGCCCCTGCCGCTGGACAGCGGTGCGAGTTCGGCCGAACCGCCGAACATCTCGGCGATTTCGGCGACGATCGAAAGCCCGAGGCCGCTTCCGCCTTCGCGCGCGCCGCGCCCGCGCCGAAACCGCTCGAACAGCTCCTGCAATTCGTCTGCACTCGCGCCGGCGCCGTTGTCCTCAACGGCGAGGATCGCCGCACTGGTGTCCCGGCGCACGGAGATGGTGGCAGTCGTGCCCGTGCCGGCATACTGGACGGCGTTGTCGATCAAGTTGTTGAGCATCTCCCGGACCAGCGTCCTCGTCGCCATGACTGGGCAGGGGCCGTCGGCCTGCAGTACAAACTCTACCCCACGATCAAGGCCCCGCGGCGCCGCCTCGGTGACCGCATCGCGCGCAACAGCGGTGAGGTCCACCCGCTCGCTTTGGAGAGCGGCGCGGTTATGGTCCACGCGGCCAAGCGTCAGAAGCTGGTTGGTCAGCCGCGACATGGCCGTCAGGTTCTCGTCGACACCCGCCAGGGCCAAGCTGCCCTCGATTGTGTCATGCGTGCGGCGCGCGACCCCAATCTGCGTCTTCATGATGGTCAGTGGCGTGCGCAGCTGATGTGCCGCGTGATCGAGAAACCGCTTCTGCCGGTCGAGATGCTGGCTCAGCCGTTCCATATGGCGGTTGAGCGCGTCAACTAGCGGGCGTACTTCCGATTGTACCGATCGAGCATCGAAAGGCTCGAAACGGTCGCCTGGCCGCTCGAGAACCGCCTGACGCAAGCTCAGCAGCGGCCGCAGCTCGCGATTGATCCCGATCCAGATCGCCAACGCCGCTGCAAGCACCAGAGCTGCCTGCTCGGCAAAACCACGCAACCACAGGCTCCGGAACAACGCTTGCCGCGCCTTCTGGGTCTCGCCGACCATGACGGTAACCGCGACCATACCCGTCGGCGTCACCACCGGCTGGCGCAGGATCACCGTCCGCATCGCCTCGGTCCGGAACATCGTCTCGAAGAAATGCGACTCGAATTCCGGTGGCGGGGCTTTCGGAGCCGACAGACCAGGAAAGCCCGCGATCAGATCGTGCGTTGGCGCGATGACGGCGTACGCGACCTCGTCATGGCTGTCCGACGCGAACAGCTCCAGCGCGGAAGGTGGAATAGTGACGCTGATCTGCCCATCGCGGTACTGCAATTGCTCGGCGATAATCCGCGCGGAGGCGGCCAGGTTGCGGTCCATCACCAGGGTGGCCTGCCTGAGCGCGCCGCCATAAGAGAGCCACACACTCGCCGCCAGGATCGCGACGACGGGCACCACCAACCACATCATCAGGTTGAGACGCAGACTGCCACGGCCGCGAGACCACGGGCTCAAGACGGGTCGAGCCTCAGCAGGTATCCGAGGCCGCGCAGTGTGGCAATCGAGACGCCAGAATTCTCGAGCTTCTTGCGCAGTCGATGGATATGCACCTCGATCGCGCTGAGATTGACGTCCTCGCCAAACCCGTAGCTGCTTTCCAGCAGCATCTCCTTGCTCACCGTGGTGCCGGCTCGCCTCAGCAGCGTCTCGAGCAGTGCATGCTCACGCGGCGACAGGTGGATATCGCTGCCGTTGACTGCAAACAGGCGTGTGTTCTGATCAAACGACAAGGACCCAAAGCGTAGCTCCGATTTCAGCGTCGTGTTCGTGCGCCGCAAAAGCGCCCGGAGGCGCGCGTCCAGCTCCTCCACTTCAAACGGTTTGGTCAAGTAATCGTCGGCCCCGACATCGAGACCCTCCACACGGCTGTGCACCGCGTCCTTGGCGGTCAGGATGAGGATCGGAGTTGACAAGCCTTCGGCCCGCACATGACGAACGACGTCGATGCCGTTCATCCTCGGTAACGTCAGGTCGACAATCAGGAGATCGTAGTTCTTCAGATCTGTGCCGTGCGCCGCACTTTCACCGTCGTGCACGCAGTCTACGACGTAGTTGCTGCCGCGCAGGAGCTTGGCAAGCCAGTCGGCCAGGGTCTTGTTGTCCTCGACGATCAGAAGACGCATTGGCCCCGAGCATGTTTTGCGTGATTGCTCGTACTGTACTAGCTCAGCGATCCAGGGACCATCTCAGTCGAATAGAACATAGCAATCCTGCTTTCGTCGGTCTGCGACGGGCACCGGTGGCGTTAGGTCGGACACGCGATATCATAATCCGCGTGTCGGGGGTTCCAGTCCCTCCTCCGCTACCATTGAGCTGGTTACCTGGTCGTTGACCAGGTCGATCACGGCCTTTGTCCGGGCGCGTGCACGTCTCAGGAGACGTGGGCCTCGATCGGCCGCCAACCGGAGGGCCGGGCGCCTGATTTCTTTATTGGCTTGACCACTGCGGGCAGGCTCCATAACTAGGTCTCACGGCGGTGGAGTCCGCCAACAACCGCCCCCTTGGGCCGATGACTCCTGTTTCGGGTGGATCTGAGCAGGGAGCCCAACGGCCCGTATTCATGCACGGCTGTCAAATACGCATCGCGCGACGGCACAGACGCGGCCGATGCGCCGGTCGGCAGCGTTCTTTGCCAGTTGCCCCGGCGAGGTAGGTACTTGCGCGGGGCAATGCTGGACAGAACGACAGACCATCGGACCGAAAGCCTTGCGGCGCTGCTGGAAGACGCCGGCAGGTCGGTTCCCGATGCGTCGCCCGGGCAGTTGCGGAACCTCACCAGACTGCGTGAACTCCGCCATCGGCTGATTTCGGAACGGTTTCAGCTTGCCGTTGTGGGGCAGTTCAAGCGCGGTAAGAGCACGCTTCTCAATGCACTGCTTGGCGCCCGGATCATGCCAACGGCGGTGGTCCCGGTGACCGCCATTCCCACATTTGTTGAGCGGAACGCGACCCTCACACTGCGGTCGATCTTCTTGTCGGGGGGCGTGGAGGAGATGCAGGCAGATCGGCCGGACGCGCTCACAGAGCGGCTTGCGGAGCTTGTGACCGAGGAGGCCAATCCGCGCAACCAGCTTGGGCTGGCACGAGTCGAGCTTGGCCTCAAGGCGCCCCTTCTTGAGAGCGGCGTCGTTCTGATCGACACGCCGGGGATCGGCTCGAGCTTCACGCACAACACCGAGACCGCACAGGCGACCCTGCCCGAATGTGATGCGGCGTTGTTCGTCGTCTCGCCCGATCCACCGATCACCGAGGTCGAAATTGGCTATCTCAAGCGCGTGCGGGCTACGGCGTCACGGGTGATCGTCGTTCTCAACAAGGTCGACACGATCGAGCCGTCGGAGATTGCCACCAGTCACGCGTTCCTGCGCATGGCGCTGTCGGATGCTGCCGGCGTCGGTGAGGAAACGCCCGTGTTCGTCGTGTCGGCGCGGGCGGGGTTGAACGCCAGACTCAATCACGATGCACCAGCGCTGGCAGCAAGCGGCCTGGACGCGTTGGAACAGCACCTCGCATGGCTTGCCACCCACGAGAAGCACTCTGTGCTAGCGTCGGCCATTGCGCGCAAAGCGACGGCGATCATGGATCGCCTGTTGGCGGAAACAGAAATCCGTCTTCGCGCCCTGCAACTGCCGATGACCGATCTCGACGCCCGCATTCAGGCGTTTGGGGCGGCGGTGCGTAAATTCGACGACGAGCGCCGCATGCTCGGCGATTTGTTGGGCGGGGATCGCCGCCGCATCCAGGAAGAAATCGAGCGCGACGCGGACGGACTGCGCCGACATGCCCGCGGCGTTCTGGAGGCCGAAGCCGGCCGCGCCTTCACTCGATTCGGTGATGCGGATCGGACTCGGCAAGCCCTGGCGGGCGCGATTCCGGCATTCTTCGAGAAGGAAGCCGAGCGGTTGGCCGTCAGGGTGCGCGAGCGACTGGCAGGACTTATCGGCGCGCACCAACAGCGTGCCAACGAAATCATCGAACGGGTGGAACACACTGCGGCCGAGCTGATGGAAACCTCGCTAAGGTCAGCGCAGCTGATCGAGCCCCTCGAAATCCGGCGCCAGGCGTATTGGGTGGGCGCCGACAGCGCCGAGGGCCTGAGCTTCATGGCAGCAAGTGCGGTCGAGCGTTTGCTGCCGCAGCAGTTGCGCCAAGCGCGGGTTCGCGGCCGCATGGTGGAGGCGATCCGTGCGGCGGTGCGGCGCAACGTCGAGAACCTGCGATGGGCCATGGTGCAGAACGTGGATGATGCCTTTCGCAAGCTTGCGGCAACGCTTGACCAGCACATCGCCGACAGCATCGAGGCGACACGCGGCATCATGCTGTCGACGCGGCTACGCCGCCTTGAGCATGGTGATCGTGTCGCGGCAGAAATTGCGGATATCGCGTCGTCCTTGGCCAAACTCACTGCACTGCATGCCGAAATCGCGCGCTTCCAGGGGAAGGAGGCGGCAGAAAGCGGGAGCACGGAGGACCCATCTCCGGTCATTCACAGCGAGTCGATCCGCGGTCAAGAGCGGCAGAGCTCGCGTGAGATCGCGATGACGTCTGCTGGCACCGCGGGAGAATGAGCGCGGTGGAAGTCAACCGAAGTTCAGGCAGCCTACGGCAACCGATTGCGATTGAACGCGCGATGCGGCGGCGGAAGTCGCTACGTGACAGGGACGTTGGTGTGCTTGATGTCACCGCGCGCGGCGTAGCGGCGATTCCTGCGCTGCGCGCACTCGTGTTCCAACGCGAGCCGAGCGATTTTGTGCGATGCCCGTCGGCGGGGAATCGCTGCGCTGGGTGCCGAGATCAGGGGCAGCCTGTCCGCACTTTCGCAGGTGGCCCGCGAGCGCGTTGCCGGAACACCGCCGGCGCGATTGCGGGAGTGATGCCTGTGCTTATCACGCGGTCGGCAGCGTAGTCAGCGAGGGCGTCAATGGCGAGGCTCAGCAACGCGCGGACGATCCTCGATATCGAGGCCATTGTCACGAGCTCGGACCGGCCCGGGCGCAATCGCCATCGCTGGCACGTGAAGGGCGTCGAATGCACGCGTGAAAGCCACCGGTATTCGGGATCGACGTACGCGTTCACGATCGACGTGTTGCAGCTGAGGCACGTGCGTGCCGGGCGGACGGCATGGCATGCCGTCCTGGTCACCGAGTGGTGGCGAGGTGCGGGCGAGACGGACATCGATATGCGGGCGATCCGATGGTTGAAGCTACTTGCCGGCAAGAAGTCCGATGTGACCGCTTGGGTGAGAGCCAACCGGGACGAGCTGCATCTCGGCGAACGGCCGGTTTCACTGAGAGCCGCGCATGAAAGCTAGGATCGCTGCCACGCACAGCCGCGCTCCGGGGCGCTTGGAATGCAATGTTCGCCGCGCGCTCGCCAGGGCGCGTGAATACCTGATCGGTCGACAATGCGCGGACGGCGGGTTCTGCTTCTACAGGTCGGAATACGTCGAGGAGTCGAACCTCCGCGACACCTATCACGCTGTGGCCAGCCTCGCGCTCGTGGGGATGAACCCGCCGCGAAAGGAACAAGTCGTCGCGTTCGTAGAGAACTCGACGCTCTACGGAATCAGCTACCTCTACCACTATGCGTTCGCGCTCGAGCTTCTCGGCAGCGAGCCGCATGTCGACCGGGAACGCATGAGGCGGCTCAGAGTTCGCAAGCTGGACGTCAATTCGGGGGAGAGCGTGAGCGCGTGGCTTGAGGAGACGTTCTACGCCATCCGCTTGCAGCGTCGCTTCGGGCATCTCCCCCATCGCGCCCGGATTGCAGCATTGGTGCGCCAGCTCGAGAGCGGCGGGGGTTTCGGCAAGGAGCCGAACCTCATCGACACATATTTCGGTGTCGGCATCCTGTCGGCGATCGGAGAAGGCGACCGCCTGGCGGAGACGCGCTCCTTCGTGAGCGCGCTTCAGGCCCCCGGGCTCGGTTTCAACCCGACGCGCAAGACGCGCGCAACCAGCCTGGAGACGATCCATGCCGGCGTGAACTGCTGCCGCATGCTCGGCATTGAGACAAAGTATGCCGCGGACATCCTCGCTTTTGTCCTCAGTTGCCAAAGCCGGGACGGCGCATTCGCACGCGAGCCGGTCGCCCTGCCGGATATCGAACTCACTCACCAGGCGCTGGAAATCACTGCTGTGCTTGCGCCCGGCGCCCTGGGCGACGGGACCTGAAGGGGCCCGACCGGACGATTCGATGCCCGTCTGTCCGCCCAACCGGCGATCGTGGTCACCGCTCGACGATTTCGCGCTGTTCGTGGTCAGAGGCTGAGGTCGGGGCGTCGCAAGGACCGCCCGTTGATGCGCAGGTGATCGCCCGTGGACGCCGCCTCTTTATTGAGCACGGTGCCGAAAATTGCATTGGGCCCAATGATTGACAACGCTGCCCATCGCGTCTTCTGTTCAAGTGACGCTGATGTGTGATCCCGCTCGACAGCGTACCGGAGGAGTCAAAACCATGATCGACAGACGTTTGCTATTGAAATCCACCCTACTCGGCACGGCCGGCGCGCTGGCGCTCAGCTTGGCGACGGTCTCGGCCCAGGCGGAGAACGCCACGCTCAAGGTGGGCTTCGTCGGGGTGACCAGCGGACCGGCTGCCGCCTGGGGCACCTCGAATGTGCGCTCGATGAAGACGCTCGCTGACATGTGGAACAGCGCCGGCGGCGTCAAGATCGGCGACAAGACCTATGACATCGAAGTGGTCACCTTCGACGACCAGAAGGATCCGAAGCTCGCCATCCAGGGCATGGAGAAGATGGCCCAGGAAGGCATCCACTACGTCGTCGGGCCGAACG
>CAZSWL010000137.1:0-5896 GCA_964610725.1 uncultured Bauldia sp. | reverse complement strand
CACAACACGTCGCCCGAGCCGAGCATCGCCACCGCCTGGGTGATCGCTTCGCCGCGATCGGCGATCTCCATCGCCGCTGGCGCACCTGCCATCACCGCCCGGCGAATGGCCGCCGGGTCCTCCGAGCGCGGATTGTCGTCGGTGACGATGACGACGTCGGCCAGCCTGGCGGCGGCCTCGCCCATCAGCGGCCGCTTGCCGGCGTCTCGGTCGCCACCGGCGCCGAAGACGACGATCAGCAGGCCCCTGGCGAGCGGGCGGAGCGCACCAAGCGCGCTCGCCATCGCCTCGGGCTTGTGGGCGTAGTCGATGAACACCATGGCGCCGTTGGCGGTGCGTCCGGCGAGCTCGAGCCGGCCGAGCGGGCCGCGCAGACCGGCCACGGCGTCGAGCGCGACGTCGGGGGCGATGCCGGTCGCAATCGTCAGGCCGGCAGCAACCAGCGCGTTGGTCGCCTGGAAGGCACCGAGCAGCGGCAGGCTGACCTGGCGCTCGCGCCCGAACGCGCGCACCGTCAGCTTCTGGCGGAGCCCGTCCGCAGCGATCTCCACCAGCCTGAGTTCCTCGCCGCCGGCACCGACGCGGACGAGACGCTGGCCGCGCGCCGCCGCCCGGGCGGCGACCTCGGCGGAGTGGGCGTCGTCCATGGCAATCACCGCAGTGCCGTCCGCCGGCAGAACGTCGGCGAACAGGCGAAGCTTGGCGGCGAAGTAGTCCGCGACCGTGCGGTGATAGTCCATGTGGTCGCGACCGAGGTTGGTGAAGGCGGCCGCCTCGATGGCGAGGCCGTCGAGGCGGCGCTGGTCAAGGCCGTGGCTCGACGCCTCAAGCGCCACGTGGCTGACGCCGTCGAGGGCGAGGCGCTGCAGCTCGGCGTGGAGGCCGATCACGTCGGGCGTCGTCAGTTCGCCGCGCTCGCGCCTGAGCCCGGTGATGACGCCGAGCGTGCCGATGCTCGCCGCCGGCTTGCCGGCGGCGACGAAGATCTGCCGGGCGAAGTCGGCGACCGAGGTCTTGCCGCTGGTGCCGGTGACGGCGACGAGATGAGCCGGCCGGCGGGGGAAGAAGCGCGCCGCCATCAGCGCCAGCACCCGGCGGGGATCGTCTGCGCGCAGCACCGGCACCGCGCCGATCCCCTCCAGCCGGGCGTCCGTCCCCGTCAACACGGCCACTGCACCGCGACCGACGGCTTCGCCGGCAAAGCGAGCACCATCGGTCGCGGTCCCCGGCAGCGCCGCGAACAGAAACCCCTCGCCGACAGCCCGGCTGTCGGCCGCAATTCCCCTGATATCGATCGCGCGGGCGCCGTCGGGCAGGATCAGGTCGGCGGCGGCGAGGTCCCCAAGTAGCATTGCTTGCGCCGGGCTTCGGTTGTGCTGGTCATTCGCCGCAGCTTGCGGTTATACGGGCTCAATTGGACACCAAAAGGGCGGCGGCCGCATCATCCGGCCTGGGCTCTACCCCGAGAATGGCGGCCGAGCGCCGGATGACGGCGGCGACCGCCGGGGCGGCGTTCCATGCCGCCGTGGTGCCGCCGCCGGTCTTGGCCCTCTTGGGATCGTCGAGCACGACCAGTACCACGTACTGGGGATGGTCGATCGGAAAAGCCGCCAGAAACGAATTCAGTCGATGATTGGCAGAATAGCGGCCGTCGACGACCTTTTCGGCCGTGCCGGTCTTGCCGCCGACCATGTAGCCGGGAACGTTGGCGTGACGGCCGGATCCTTTCACGACGTTGAGCCGGAAGAGATAACGCAACTGGTCGCTGGTCAGCGGCTTGACCACGCGCCTGGCCAGCTCGTCCGCTTCGGTGCGGGTGCGCGGCCGGAAGGTGGGCGGAATGAGCAGGCCGCCGTTGACCAGGGCGGCGTCGGCGACGGCGACCTGCAGCGGGGTCACCGCCAGGCCGTGACCGAACGCGACGGTCATCGTGGTCAGATCGGACCATTTCGGGGGGATCAGCGGCGCCGCCGTCTCCGGCAGCTCGGTCTTGAGCTCGTTGAAGAAGCCGAAGCGCTTGAGGTAGGCCTGCTGGGTGTCGCCGCCGACCTTGAGCGCCATGTGCGCGGCACCGATGTTGGAGGAGTAGATGAACACCTCGGGCACGGTGAGCACCCGGTGCTGGGGGTGGAAATCGTTGATGGTGAAGCGGCCGAAGTGAATGGCGTGGGTGGCGTCGACACGGTCGTTGAGGGTGACGGCGCCGCTATCGAGCGCCATGGCGAATGTGAAGCTCTTGAATACCGAGCCGAGCTCGTAGACCCCGGCGGTCATCCGGTCGAGGCGGTCCGGCTTGAGGGCGTTGACCGGATCGTTGGGATCGAAATCCGGCAGCGACGACATGGCCAGCACCTCGCCGGTGTGGACGTCGAGCACGATGCCGGTTGCACCGATGGCCGAGAACTTGTCCATGGCGTTGGCGAGTTCATCGCGCAGGATGTGCTGGACCCGCACGTCGATCGACAGCCGCACCGGTTGCAGTTGTTCGCTGCGGGCGAAGCCGGCCTGATGCAGGGCGCCGAGCCAGTGGTCGTCGACGTATTTCTCGAAGCCGGCGATCCCCTGGTTATCGACGTTGACCAGCCCGACGATATGGGAGGCGAGCGGCCCGCCCGGATAGAAGCGGCGGTTTTCGGTGAGGAAGCCGATACCGGGGATGCCGAGCGAATGGATTTCTTTTTGCTGGGCGGGGGTGATCTCGCGCTTGACCCAGGTGAAGCCGGCCTTGCCGGCGAGGCGTTCGCGCAAGGCGCGCGTGTCGAGGTCGGGCAGCACGCTCGACAGTAGCTCGGCCGCCTCGTCAGGATCGAGGATGTTGCGCGGCTCGGCATAGACCGACGACATCTTGATGTCGGTCGCCAGGATCTCGCCGTTGCGGTCGACCAGGTTGGGGCGGCTGGTGGCGACCGCCGCGTTGGGATCGACGGCGCCGCCGCCGGCCGCCGAGGCGTCGAGGCCGAACGTGACCAAACGACCGATGATGACCAGGTAGACGAGCGCGAAGGCGGCGGCGGCGATCCGCAGGCGCCCGCGCCCGCCATCGGCGTATCGCCACGTCCAGCGCAGGCGCCGCGGCACGGCGGCCGCGAGCGGCGGCGACATCGTCGGTGGGTCGAGTGCCGTCATCCGATGCCCCCGCCTAGCGGACCCGCTCACCCGCGGCGATGCGGGCGAGCGTGCGCTCGGCGTCACCGTGGGCACCTTGTGGCCGCAAGGGAATCTCGTCGATCGCGGCGACCTGATCGGGCGAGAACGGCTGCAGCTGGAAATAGTCGGCGTACTTGTCGACCACCGCCTGCAAACGGGCGGGCTGGGTGAGCATGCTCCACTCGGCGTTGAGCAACCTGATCTTGTCCCGCTCGCTGGCGATGTTCGCCTCGAGCCGGGCGACGCGATCGGCGGCGATCTCGGCCTTGTGCTTCATGTCGTAGGTGATGACGGCGCCGACGATCATGGCGACGAGCAGCAGGAGATCGATGACGCGTCCCATCGGCTTCACTCCAGCACTTCCACCGGCGGCAGTGTCGGCACCCCGATCGCCGTGCCATCGAGAGGACGCGCCGGCGCCCCGGTGCGTCGCGCCGCCCTGAGGCGCGCCGAACGGGCGCGCGGATTGCGGGCGATTTCTTCCGGTTGCGGCGTCACCGCACCGCGGGTGGTGCGAACGAAGGTCGGTTCCTGCGCCACCGTCTCGGGGCGGTGGCGCGACGGCGACGGCGACGACGAGCGATCGGCGAGGAAGCGCTTGACGATACGGTCCTCGAGCGAATGGAAGGAGATGACCACCAGCCGGCCGCCCTCGGCGAGGACGCGTTCGCAGGCGGCGAGACCCTGCGCCAGCTCGTCGAGCTCGCGATTGACGAAGATTCTGAGGGCCTGGAAGGTGCGCGTGGCGGGGTGGATGCCGACGCCGTGGCGGTGGCCGACCGCACCGGCGACGATATCGGCCAGTTCCCGCGTCGTGCCGAGCGGTCGTTTGGCGCGCGCGCGCGCGATCGCGGCGGCGACCGCTCCCGCCTTCCTCTCCTCGCCGAGCACGGCAATGACGCGGGCGAGCGCGCCCTTGTCCATGCGATTGACCACGTCGGCGGCGGTCGGCCCGGTCCGCGCCATGCGCATGTCGAGCGGTCCCTCGGCCCGAAACGAGAAGCCGCGCTCCGGCTGATCGAGTTGCATCGAGGAGACGCCAACGTCCAGGACGACGCCGTCCACCCGCTCGTGACCGTGGGCGCGGGCGATGCGGTCGAGATCGGAGAAGCGCCCTTCGACCAGGGTAAGGCGCCCGCCGGCGGCGCGCGCCATCTCGGCCCCGACAGCAATCGCGTCCGGGTCGCGGTCGATGGCGATGACGCTGGCGCCGCGGGCAAGTATCGCGGCGCTGGTGCCGCCGGCGCCGAAGGTGCCGTCGATGAAAGTGCCACCGGCGTCGGGCGCGAGAAAGCGAAGTGCCTCCTCGATGAGTACCGGGAGGTGGCGAGCCGGTCCGCCAGCGACATCGCCGCGTGAACTGCCGCGACCCGCCGTCATTCCCCCGTCCCCGAAGTCACGCCCGACGCGCGGTGGCCTGGGACCAGCCGTCGCCTGATGTCGCGCAACCGGGCTTTGGCCTCCTCCCGGTAAGCGACGAAGCGATCCGGCTCCCAGATCTGGAACTTGTAGCCCTGGCCGACGAAGGTGACGCGGTCGACGATGCCGGCGTGCGCCTTGATCGCCTCCGACAGTACGACGCGGCCGTCCTGGTCGATCTTGAGGATCTCGCTCTCGCCGATCAGGGTGGTCGACAGGTACTCGTGGTCCTCCGAGAACGGCTCGAAGTTGGCAAGCATCGCCCCGATCGTGGCACGGAAACGATTGCCGCCGGCGTCGACCGCCTGGCGGTCGAGGGTCGGGCAGCAGTAGAGCCCGTCGAACCCGTCCACCGCCAGCACCGCCCGAAACGGTGCCGGGATCGACACGCGCCCCTTGGCGTCGAGCCGGTTGGTGAAGGTCGAAACGAATTCGTCCATCGCCCTCGCCCGCCCCACCGGGCGGCCGTGGGCTGCCGCCGGCGGTGAAATCCCGCGAGAGCCGGCCCAACACCGGCCGGAACACCGCGCGGCGGGCTTTTTTCAGGCCGTGCCGCGCGGCCGGACGACCGACGATCCGCCGATCACTCTCCGGGATTTCATGGGATATCATGGGATTTCGAGGGTCGTCAATGGAACGGAACGCGACGGACCCGTCCGGCGCATGCTGCCATCAAAGACCTGTTAGCCTTAAGAATCCGTTTGCCGGGGCGCAAACGGCCCTCACAATGGCGGTGCCGCCGCCCTTTCGGACGGCGGCACCTCATCGCATGCCAGTTGGCCTGTAAGCCGGGTTCTGTACGGCGGGCGGTCAAGCCCGCGTGACGGCCATTCCTCTTGGGCGGCCGTTGCCGGCTGCCTCGCGCTACCTACCCGGGCGACGGCCGGGAAACGGACCTGGGGCCGAAGCCCCGCGTCGCCCCTATTCGGTATTGCTCCCGGTGGGGTTTACCGTGCCGGTCCCGTTGCCGGTCCCGCGGTGCGCTCTTACCGCGCCGTTTCACCTTTTCCCCGGCGCACCGGGGTAGTCTGTTTTCTGTGGCACTTTCCCTGGGGTCACCCCCGCCGGACGTTATCCGGCACCGTGTTTTCCGGAGCCCGGACTTTCCTCCCCCGCTTCATACGGGAGCGGCTGCCCGGTCAACTGGCGGGCGTCTTGTTAGCCCTTGTCGGGCACGAGGGCAAGCTCGTGGCCCATTCCCTCAAACATCCCCGACCGGAGGTTCAGACCGCCATTCGAGGCTTCTGCGCGTCATACGCATAGTGCCGACGGCGATCAGCCCGCCGGCGACCAGCATTACGATCCAATCGATCAGGATGGAGAAGACCTC
>CAZSWL010000136.1:0-2943 GCA_964610725.1 uncultured Bauldia sp. | reverse complement strand
AAACCAAATCGCGCCCGGGATGGCATTGAGCGGCCAGATGTCGATTGGCGGCAGCCAGCCCCCGAGAAACAGGATCGTGGTGAGCGCACACATGGTGGTGATCGCGACGTACTCGCCGAGCATGAACAGCAGATACGGCGTCGAGGAGTACTCGACCATGAAGCCCGCGACGAGCTCGGATTCGGCCTCAACTAGGTCGAACGGCGGCCGGTTGGTCTCGGCGAGCGCCGAGACGAAGAAGATGACGAACATCGGCAGCAGCGGCAGCCAATGCCAATCGAGCAGGCTGCTCGGCAGGCCGAGGCGGGTGCCCAGCCCGTCCTTCTGTGCCAGCACGATATCGCTGAGATTCAACGATCCCGCTACCAGCAGCACAGTGACCAGAACGAAGCCGATGGAGACCTCGTAGGAGACCATCTGGGCGGCGGACCTCAACGCCGACAGGAAGGGATACTTCGAGTTCGAAGCCCATCCGCCCATGATGATGCCGTAGACCCCAAGCGATGAGATCGCAAACAGGTAGAGGACGCCGACGTTGATGTTGGCGATCACCCAGCCGGCATCGAGCGGCACCACCGCCCACGCCGACATTGCCAGCGTGGCGGTGACCAGCGGCGCCAGGATGAACACACCCTTGTTCGCACCGGAAGGGATGACCGGTTCCTTGAAGACGAACTTGAGGAGATCGGCAAAGCTTTGCAGCAGCCCCCACGGGCCGACGACGTTGGGGCCGCGCCGCATCTGCACCGCCGCCCAGATCTTGCGGTCGGCATAAAGGACGTAGGCGATGAAAAGCAGCAGCGTCACCAGCAGCAGGAGGCTCTCGCCGATCATCACCGCGCCGGGAACCACGTAGGAATGGAAGAATCCGTCCATCGCGCGCCTACTCCGCCGCCGGCGCGAGCGCGGCGCCCCCCGGCCGCAGTGCCGAGCATTCGGCCATTACCGCCGATGCCCGTGCCACCGGATTGGTCAGATAGAAGTCGGCGACCGGGTTGCGGAACGCCTCGCCAAGCGTCTTTCCGGCCCGGCCGGCGAGCGCCCGCACCTCGTCGAGGGACCCTGCCGCGATGGCGTCGACGCGCATGAAATGCGGGTGGGCCGAGTAGAGCCTGGCCCGCAGCTCGGCCAGCGAATCAAACGGCAGCCGGTGGCCAAGCACATCCGACAGCGCCCTCAGGATTGCCCAGTCTTCCCGCGCCTGGCCGGGCGGGAAGGCCGCTCGTGCCGCCACCTGCACCCGCCCTTCGGTGTTGACGTAGGTCGCCGACTTCTCGGTGTAAGCAGCGCCCGGCAGAACGACGTCCGCGCGGTGCGCACCGGCATCGCCATGGCTCCCGAGGTAGACGACGAAGGCGTCACCGAGCGCGTTGAGGTTGATCTCGTCGGCGCCAAGCAGGAACAAGACATCGAGCTCGCCGGTCGCCGCCGCAGCGATCATGCCGATGGTGTCGAGTCCGCCGGCGCCCGGCACAAAGCCGAGATCGAGGGAACCGACCCGGCCCGCCGCGGTGTGGAGCACGGCGAGCCCGTTCCAATCCGCCGCCCCCTCGCCGCCCGTGGCGATGGTCGCCGCCAGCGACAGCACCTCGGGGCCGTCGGGCCGCGTGAGCGCGCCCTGTCCGACCAGGATCAGCGGCCGTTTGGCGGCCGCCAGCACTTTGGCAAAACCGGCGTTGCCGCTGGCCACCTCGGCCAGCGTGTCGGGGCCGGCGCCGAGGTGGTCGTAGGGATAGGTCAGGTCGGCCGGCTCGCCGACAACAGCGATCGGGAAATCACCCTGCCGCCAGCGCTTGCGGATGCGGGCGTTGAGGACCGCCGCCTCGTGGCGCGGGTTCGAGCCGACCACCAGCAGCGCATCGGCCTCGTCGATTCCGGCAATGGTCGGGTTGAAGATGTAGCTGGCGCGGCCGCGGGCAGGATCAAGCTTGCCGCCCTCCTCCCGGCAATCGAGGTTCGTGACCCCCATTGCCAACATCAGTTCGCGCAACGCGAAGGTTTCCTCGACACCGGCGAGGTCGCCGACAACGGCGCCGATGCGGGAAGGTTCACGACCCTTCGCCCTTTCGGCAATCGCCGCGAACGCCTCGGCCCAGCTCGCCGGCCGCAGTCTGCCGTCGCGACGCACGTACGGCCGGTCGAGCCGTTGCGTCCTTAGGCCGTCCCAGACGAACCGGGTCTTGTCGGAAATCCACTCCTCATTCACCGCCTCGTTCAGGCGGGGCATGATGCGCAGCACCTCGCGGTCACGCGTGTCGACCCTGATGGCCGCGCCGACCGCATCCATCACGTCGATGGTCTCGGTCTTGATGAGCTCCCACGGCCGCGCCTGAAATGCGTACGGCTTCGAGGTGAGCGCTCCGACCGGGCACAGGTCGATGACGTTGCCCTGCAATTCCGAGGTCATCGCCTGCTCGAGATAGCTGGTGACCTCCATATCCTCGCCGCGCCCGGTGGCGCCGAGATCCGGAACGCCGGCCACCTCGGCCGAGAAGCGGATGCAGCGCGTGCAATGGATGCAGCGGGTCATGGTCGTCTTGACCAGCGGCCCGATGTTCTTGTCCTCGACGGCGCGTTTGTTCTCGACGAAGCGGCTGCCGTCGACGCCGTAGGCCATCGCCTGGTCCTGCAGGTCGCACTCGCCGCCCTGGTCGCAGATCGGGCAATCGAGCGGGTGATTGATGAGCAGGAACTCCATCACCCCTTCGCGCGCCTTCTTCACCATCTTCGACTTGGTGAACATCTCCGGCGGTTCGCCCTTGGGGCCGGGGCGCAGGTCGCGCACGGCCATGGCGCAGCTCGCCTGCGGCTTGGGCGGCCCGCCCTTCACCTCGATCAGGCACATGCGGCAATTGCCGGCGATCGAAAGGCGTTCATGGAAGCAGAAGCGCGGAATCTCGGCGCCGGCCGCCTCGCATGCCTGAAGCAGCGTGTATTCCGCCG
>CAZSWL010000135.1:0-5218 GCA_964610725.1 uncultured Bauldia sp. | reverse complement strand
CTCGGCGAGGGTGCGCATCAGCCGGTCCTTGGCTTCGGCGGCTTCTGCAGCGGCCGCTTCGCTTGCGACAACGTCGGTCGGCGGCAATGCATCGTCGTTCGCCGCCCCGGCTCGCGCCCCCTCGGGCGCGGCCGTCTCGGCGTCCGGCGCAGGCTCGCCACGGGGCTCGGCTTCGGCGGCGGTCTTTTCGTCGGCCATCATCCGTTGTTTCCGTTGCTGTCGGGCAGTTTCGGCTCGGGCGGGATATCAGGTTTCGCGGGCCAAAAATCAAGCCGTCGGCTCAGATGCGCCTGAGCGCCACCTGAACGATCGAATGGTCCGCGTTCTTGGTGAGGATAAGGTTGGCGCGCAACCTGGTCGGCAGGATGTTCTCGGTCAGGTTGACCAGATTTATGCGCCGCCACAGGTCGTCGGCCATGCGCTCGCCCTCCTCGTCGCTGAGGTCGGCGAAGCGGCGGAAGTAGGACTTGGGGTCGCGAAAGGCGGTCTCGCGCAGCCGCTGGAAGCGCTCGACGTACCAGCGCCTGACGTCCGCCGCGTCGGCGTCGAGATAGATGGCGAAGTCGAAGAAGTCGGAGACGAACGGCACGGCGCGGTCGTCGCGCGGCAGCCTCGAGGTCTGCAGCACGTTGAGTCCCTCGACGATGAGGATGTCGGGGCGGTCGACGGTGATCGTCTCGCCGGGCACGATGTCGTAGGTGAGATGGGAATAGACCGGGGCGGCGACGTTGCGCTTGCCCGCCTTGATGTCGGCGAGGAAGGCGAGCAGGGCCGGGCGGTCATAGCTTTCCGGGAAGCCCTTGCGCTCCATCAGCCCTGCGCGCGCCAGCACCGCGTTGGGCAGCAGGAAGCCGTCGGTGGCGATCAGCTCGACCTTGGGCGTGTTCGGCCACCGCCTCAAGAGCGCGCGCAGCACCCGTGCCGTCGTCGACTTGCCCACCGCCACCGAACCGGCGATGCCGATGATGAACGGCGTCACCCCGTCGTGCGTGCCCAGGAAGGTGCGGGTGGCGTCGTGCAGCCCCTGGGTGGCGGCGACGTAGAGGCTGAGCAGCCGCGACAGCGGCAGGTAGATCTCGACCACCTCGGCGAGCGAGATCGGATCGTTGAGGCTTCTCAGGCGGACGAGGTCGTCGTCGGTGAGGGTGAGCGGGGTATCGGCCCTCAGCTTGGCCCATTCGGCGCGGCTGAACACCCGGTGCGGCGACAACGTCTCGGGCACGGGTTGATCCACGTCAGCGACCCTTGCGCGCCGCCTTCTCGGCGAGGCCGCTCTGGCCGGTGCGCTTCTCAAGCGCGGCCATCACGTCGGCGAGCGCGACGCCGCTCGCCGCAAGCGTGACCAGGAGATGGTAGAGCACGTCGGCCGCCTCCTCGGTCAAGCCGGCCTTGTCGCCAGCGACCGCGGCGATCGCCGCCTCGACCGCCTCCTCGCCGAACTTCTTGGCGCAACGCTCGACCCCTTCCTGGAGAAGCTTGGCCGTATACGAGGTCGCCGGGTCGCCGTCGCGCGCCCGCTCGGCGATGATGGTGGCGAGGTCGGCGAGGGAGAAGTCGCTCATCGTGTCAGCCGTCCAGTCTGACCGGGATGCCGAAAGCGGCCATGTGCTCCTTGGCCTGGCGGATCGTAAAGGTTCCGAAATGGAAGATCGAGGCGGCGAGCACGGCCGAGGCGTGGCCTTCGCTGACCCCTGCGACCAGGTGGTCGAGGCTGCCGACCCCGCCGGAGGCCACCACCGGCACCGGCACCCTGTCGGCGACGGCGCGGGTGAGCTCGAGGTCGAAGCCGTCGCCGGTGCCGTCGCGGTCCATGGAGGTGAGCAGGATCTCGCCGGCGCCGAGGCGGGCAACCTCCTCGGCGTAGGCGACGGCGTCGAGGCCGGTCGGGTTGCGGCCGCCGTGGGTGAAGATTTCCCAACGGCCGGCATCGCCCGGCCGGTTGACCCGCTTGGCGTCGACGGCGACGACGATCGCCTGGGCGCCGAACTTCTGCGAGGCTTCCCGGACTATGCGGCGGTCGTGCACCGCGGCGGTATTGATCGACACCTTGTCGGCGCCGGCGAGCATCAGCGCGCGCACGTCGTCGACCGAGCGCACCCCACCGCCGACCGTAACCGGCATGAAGCATTGCTCGGCGGTGCGGGCGACCACGTCGAGCAGGATGTCGCGCTCCTCATAGCTCGCCGTGATGTCGAGGAAGCAGAGTTCGTCGGCGCCGGCCGCGTCGTAGGCGCGCGCCGCCTCGACCGGGTCGCCGGCGTCGGTCAGGTCGACGAAGCGCACGCCCTTGACGACGCGTCCGTCCTTGACGTCGAGGCAGGGGATGACGCGGGTCTTCATCATTGGACCCCGGCCTCGACGATTGTGTTGCTTTGCCCGTCCTCGCGCATGCGCTGCGGGCGGGCGGGGAGGCAGGGGATGACGCGGGTCTTCAGCATCACGCCGCCGCCTCGCGCGCCTCGCGGATCAGATTGAGCGCCGCCTTGCCGTCGAGACGGCCGTCGTAGAGGGCACGGCCGGCGATGGCGCCTTCCAGGATCGCGCAGTCCGGCTGCAAGAGCCGCTCCACGTCGGCGAGCGAGGCGAGGCCGCCCGATGCGATCACCGGGATCGACACGGCGTTGGCGAGCCTGAGCGTCGCGGCGACGTTGAGCCCCTTCATCAGGCCGTCGCGCTCGATGTCGGTGTGGATGAGCGCGGCGACGCCGGCGTCCACGAAGCGGCGGGCGAGGTCGACGGCGTCGATCTCGGTCGCCTCCGCCCAGCCACTGACGGCGACCTTGCCGTCGCGCGCGTCGATGCCGACGGCGATCCGGCCGGGACATTTCCTCGCCGCCGCGCGCACCAGGTCCGGGTCCTGCACCGCCGCTGTGCCGAGCACGACGCGGGCGACGCCCCTGTCGAGCCACCCCTCGATCGCCGCCATGTCGCGGATGCCCCCGCCGAGCTGCACCGGCGCGTCGACGGCCGCGAGGATGGCGGCGACCGCCCCGCCGTTGAGCGAGCGCCCGGCGAAGGCGCCGTTCAAGTCGACCACGTGCAGCCGCTCGAAGCCTTGTTCGATGAAGGCGCGCGCTTGCGCCGCCGGGTCGACGTTGAAGGTGGTCGCGCGCGCCATGTCGCCCTGTTCGAGGCGCACGACACTTCCGTCCTTGAGATCGATGGCGGGGTAGAGGATCACGGCGACCATTTCAGGAAATTCGCCACCAGCCTCAGCCCCAGCCTCTGGCTCTTCTCCGGGTGGAACTGGGTACCGGCGACGTTGTCGCGGACGACGATCGCCGTCACCGGACCGCCGTAGTCGGCGACCGCGGCGACGTCCGCATCGTCCTCGGCGACCAGGTGGTAGCCGTGCAGGAAGTAGGCGTGCCAGCCTTCCGGGCCGAAGGCGATGCCGTCGAACAGCGGGTGGTCGCGGCGCGTCGCGAGCGTGTTCCAGCCCATGTGCGGCACCTTGAGGGTCGCGTCGTCCGGCTCGATGGCGCGCACCTCGCCCTTGATGCGACCGAGCCCGTCGGTGACGGCGTGCTCGACGCCGCGCTCGGCCAGGAGCTGCATGCCGACGCAGATGCCGAGGAACGGACGGCCGCGCGCGTCGATCGCCTCGTCGATCGCCGCGATCATGCCGGGGATGGCGGCGAGGTTGCGCTTGCAGTCGGCGAAGGCGCCGTCGCCCGGCAGCACCACCCGCTCGGCGCGGGCGACCACGTCCGGATTGGTGGTGACGACGACTTCCTCGTCGCGGCCGCTTTCCGCCACGGCGCGCTCGAAGGCTTTCTCGGCCGAGCGCAGATTGCCGGCGCCAAAATCGATGATGGCGATGGTCACGACCGCCCTCCCGGCGCCGGGAAAAGGCCGATGACGTCGCCGGCCTCGGCCGAGGGCTGAGACGGCGGCGCCGGCGGGAGAGGTTCGCCGGGCGGCGCGGCCGGCGGCGTTTCGGTGGCTTCCGGCCAGTCGTGGAAATAGCGGCTTTCGGCGGCGGCAAGGCGCCCGCCCTCGACCACGTCGACCAGCCGGTAGCCGCGTCGGCGAAGGCTCCAGCGCCGGAGCTGGTTGCCTTCGAGCGCCAGCCACAGCCAGCCGAGCACCGTCGCGACGTCGGGCAACGGTCCGCCGCCTGCTCGCTCCGCCGCCGCCAGCGCCAGCACCGCGACCAGATAAATGACCAGCACCAGCCACATGCGGCGGAACAGGAGCCACAGCACCGGCACGAACAGCGCCGGCCAGCAGAAGCCCTCCTTGACGAAGACGTAGTCCATCGGGTCGGGCGCGGCGGCACCTGACCGGGGCGGGGGCGCGTGCACGGTGTAGAGCGGCATCGGTCCGTTCCCTTCGGACGGTTAAAGCCGGCCCTTGGTCGAGGGCACTTTGGCCTTCTGGCGCGGGTCGATCGCCACGGCCGCCTTCAGCGCCCGCGCCAGCGCCTTGAAGCAGGTCTCGGCGATGTGGTGGTTGTTGCGGCCGTAGAGGTTTTCGATGTGAAGCGTGATGCCGGCGTTCTGCGCGAACGCCTGGAAGAACTCGCGGAACAGCTCGGTGTCGAAGGCGCCGATCTTCGTGCGCGTGAAGGCGACCTTCCAGACGAGATACGGCCGTCCGGAAATGTCGATCGCCGCCCGCGTCAACGCCTCGTCCATCGGCAGGTGGACGTCGGCGTAGCGAGCAATGCCCTTCATCTCGCCAAGTGCCTGCTTGAGCGCCGTGCCGAGTGCGATGCCGACGTCCTCCACGGTGTGGTGCTGGTCGATGTGGAGGTCGCCTTTCGCCTTGACGGTGATGTCGATCAGGCTGTGGCGGGCGACCTGCTCGAGCATGTGATCGAAGAAGCCGACCCCGGTGGCGATCGCCGCCTTGCCGCGCCCGTCGAGGTCGACGGCGACGGAGATATCGGTCTCCTTGGTCCTGCGCTTGACCGTCGCCGTGCGCATGGTGGCTCCTTTCGCGCGCGCCTTTTATCAGGGGCGTCTGCCGATTGCCATCATCGGCCCGGCGCCGGCGCCTGCCCGCCGTTTGCATAGGCTCCGCGAGACCTTACATATGGCCCTGCCGGCGCAAGCCGAATCGCGTCGGCCGTGGGGCCGCCGCGGTGCTTGCCGAGGCCGCGTCGGCTCGCCAGGAAGGAAAGTCATGAACGACACCGCGTACGATCCCTGGCACGGCACCACCATCCTCACCGTGCGCAAGGGCGGCAAGGTGGTGATCGCCGGCGACGGCC
>CAZSWL010000134.1:0-7942 GCA_964610725.1 uncultured Bauldia sp. | reverse complement strand
GGATGTCGCGCGCCCGCTCGGCGCGGCGCTCGCCCAGATCCACGACACCTACATCGTGGCCGAGACCGGCGGCGGCCTCGTCATCGTCGACCAGCACGCCGCCCACGAGCGGCTGGTCTACGAGCGCCTCAAGCGCTTGCTCGGCGGCGGTCCCGTCGCCCGCCAGATTCTGCTCATCCCCGAGGTGGTCGAGCTTGCGAGCGAGGATGCCGAACGTCTTGCCGCGCGCGCCGACGAGCTCGCCAGACTCGGCCTGGCCATCGAGCGCTTCGGCCCCGGCGCGGTGGTCGTGCGCGAGACGCCGTCGCTCATCGGCGCCGTCGATGCCGGCCGGCTGGTGCGCGACCTCGCCGACGAGATGGCCGAATGGGACGACGCGGCAGGCCTTGGCCAACGGCTCGACCGCATCGCCGCGACCATGGCCTGCTACGGCTCGGTGCGCGCCGGGCGACGGCTGAACGCGACGGAGATGAACGCGCTGTTACGCGAGATGGAGGAGACCCCCAGCGCCGGTCAGTGCAATCACGGCCGGCCGACTTATATTGAACTCACGCGCGGCGACATCGAACGGCTGTTCGGGCGCCGCTAGCGGCGATGACGACAGGAAGGCGCGTGCGATGATGAACCGAATCGAGCGGGCTGGCCGCGGCGGCGAGGCGCGGCTGCGCTACCTCGACGGCGATTTCCAGGTGCAGATTCCGGGCGGCTTCGTGCGTTGCGCGGTGACCGGCAGCGAGATTCCGCTCGACGAGTTGAAATACTGGAGCGTCGCCCGTCAGGAGCCCTACGTCGACGCGGACGCCGCCCTCAAGCGCTATCAGGAAGTCGGGCGGATATAGCAGTCGCGGTCCGCCTCAGGCCAGCGCCGCCTTGACCATCGCCTCGTCGATCATCTCCCCGATCGCGGCCGGGTTCTCGAACTCGAGGATCACGTTGAAGG
The DNA here is from genome assembly GCA_964610725.1 of uncultured Bauldia sp. GTDB lineage: Bacteria > Pseudomonadota > Alphaproteobacteria > Rhizobiales > Kaistiaceae > JBBDMC01. Next base: position 7,002 of record CAZSWL010000134.1, on the reverse strand, counting down.
CCTCTGCCCGCCGGGCGAGTTCGGCCAGCGGCCCGGTCTTGGCCGACAGGCGCACCATGTCCTTCTCGGTGGTGACCAGACGCAACTCGTCGGCCTCGGCCGCGGCAATCAATTCGGACGCCTCGCCGACGCTGTAGCGATGGTGGTCGGGGAAGTTCACGGTGCGGGCGACGGTGGCACCGACTGCGGCGAGCGAGGCGTAGAACTTATCCGGCCGGCCGATGCCGGCGAAGGCGAGAATCGGCCGCTTGCGCCAGTCCCTGACCCGGGTCGGCTTGAGGCGGGCGTGCACGATCGCGCGGCCGGCGCGGGCGGCGGTGCGGATCAGCGGCTCGGCCGCCTCGCCGTCGCCGATGACGAGCAGGGCGTCGGCGCGGCGCAGTTGCGGCTGCAGCGGCGCCCGCATTGGTCCCGACGGCAGCGGCAGGCCGTTGCCGATGCCGGCCTCGGCGTCGACCGCCACCAGCGTCAGGTCCTTGGCCAGCGCCGGATTCTGAAAGCCATCGTCCATGATGATGAGGTTGACGCCGGCGGCGAGCAACCGCTTGGCGCCGGCGACACGATCGCGCGCCACCACGGTCGGCGCGGCGGCGGCAAGCAGCAGCGCCTCGTCGCCGACGTGGCCGGCATTGTAGATCGCCGGATCAACGACGATCGGGCCCTTGGCGCGGCCACCGTAGCCGCGCACCAGAATTCCCGGCGATGCCCCGCGGCGGCGGGCCATGCGGGCGAGCGCGATCACCGCCGGCGTCTTGCCTGCGCCGCCGACGACGAAATTGCCGACGCAGATCACCGCCACCGGCGGACGAAAGCGCGGCGGCCGTGCCATGCGCCAGGCGGCGAGCGCGCCCCACAGCCGCGCCAGCGGCCACAACGCCACGGCGGCGCCGCTGCGCTCGGTCCGCCACCAGAACTCCGGCGCGGCACGATTGGGGGCCATTACCACTCCTCGGCGGGACCACGGGCGATTCCGCGCCGGTCGGTCGGACGTGCGGGGGACGAACCGAATCGGTATCGCACCCGATTGCGGCCGGGCCACGGCGCGAAGCGCCTTTCGGTCAGCGCATAGCAGGGATGGGCCGGGATCAGAAGCGGATTGGCGCGCACATGCGCGTGGCGGCGGCGGCCATCACCGCCCGGCCACGGTCATCCCGGCGATCGCGATCGTCGGGGCGTTGACCGCGTAGCGGTACTCGAGATCGTCGGCGGCGATCAGCGAGCGGAACATGTCGATGAGGTTGCCGGCGATGGTGACCTCGCTCACCGGATGGCCGAGGGTGCCGTTGTCGATGACGAAGCCGGCGGCGCCGCGGCTGTAATCGCCGGTGGTCAGATTGACCCCGTGGCCGATCAGCTCGGTGACGTAGAGCCCGTGGTCGATGGCGCCGATCAGCGCTTGCGGCGACTGGTCGCCGGCCATCAGGGTGAGATTGGTGGTCCCCGGCGACGGGTTGCTGCCGCCGCGGGCGGCGCGCCCGTTGGTGACGAGGCCGAGCTTGCGGGCGGTCGCCGAATCGAGCAGCCAGGTCCTCAGCACGCCCTCGCAGACGAGGTCGAGGGGGGCCACCGCCACCCCCTCGCCGTCGAACGGGCGCGAGGCCAGCCCGCGCCGGCGCAAGGGATCGTCGCTGATACGGATCGCCGGGGCGAACAGCGCGGCGCCGAGCTTGTCGCGCAGGAAGCTGGTCTTGCGGGCGATGGCGGAACCGTTGACGGCGCCGGCGAGATGGCCGACGAGGCCGCGCGATACGCGCGGGTCGTAGACGACTGTCGCCCGTCCGGTCGCCATCTTGTGCGGGTTGAGCCGCCGCACCGCCCGCTCGCCGGCCTTGCGACCGATTTCGGCGGGATCGATGAGGTCGGCGCGGAACACCTTCGAAGAGAACTCGTAGTCGCGCTCCATGGTTGTCCCGGTGCCGGCGATCGCCGAGGCGGAGAGGCCGAAGTGGGAGCGCAGGTACGAGCCGGAAAAGCCGTGCGAGGTGGCGAGCACGAGACCGCCGAGCGACCAGCCGGCGCTGGCGCCGCCGGAATTGGTGACGCCGGCGACGGCGCGGGTGGCATCCTCGGCGGCAAGTGCGCTGGCGGTCAGCTCGTCGACGGAGGGGATGGTTTCATCGAGGAGGTCGAGGTCGGGAAACTCGCGCGCTAGTCGGTCGGGGTCGGCGAGGCCGGCGAAGCGGTCCTGGGGAGCGGCCCTGGCCATGGCCACGGCGCGCGTGGCGAGCTCGGCGGGGTCGGCGAAGACGTTGGCCGACACGGTGGCGGAGCGCTTGCCGACGAAAGCGCGCAGCGTGAAATCGTCGCCCTCGGCACGGCGGGTCTCCTCGACCTTGCCGAGGCGCACGTCGACCGACAGCGAAATGCCGCGCACGCACACCACGTCGGCGGCGTCGGCACCGGCGCGACGGGCGGCGCCGACCAGGGCCGCGGCCCGATCCTCCAGATCCCTCTGGTCAAGCATTTCGGTCATCGGCGGTGCTCCTGGCGACGCTTCATCTATGGCCGGCGGCGGCCGGCGGCAAGGCGCTACGGCGTGCGGCGAAGGAAGCAGATGGCGGCGCCGCTGATGCGGCGGGTCTCGGCCGGAGCCAGCCCGGCGACCGGGGCGATGTCGGCGCCTGCCGCCTCCTCGAGCACGACCAGCGCGCCCGGCGCAAGCCAGCCGCCGGCGACGGCAGCGGCAAGGGCGGCAACGGCAAGGCCGCGACCATAGGGCGGGTCGGCGAAGACCACCCCGAACGGCGCCAACTCGCCGCTCGGTCCGAGGCGGGTGGCGTCGCGCCGCTCAACGCGCGCCCGACCGGTCAGGCCCAACGCCGCAAGGTTGTGGCGGATGAGATGACAAGCGGCTACGTCGCTGTCGACGAACAGGCAGGAAGCGGCGCCGCGCGACAGCGCCTCGATGCCGAGCGCACCGGTGCCGGCGAACAGATCGAGGACGCGCGCGCCGGCGACCGCATCGCCGTAGGCGTGCGCAAGAATGTCGAAAATGGTCTGGCGCAGCCGGTCGGCCGTCGGCCGGGTGGCGCGGCCATGCGGCGCAAGCAGCGGCCTGCCGCGCAGCTTACCGCCGACGATCCGCACGGCGCCTCGATGCTTTGCGGTGGGCCGGCGCGGCAGCGGCCGTCGACGCCAATGCCGGCGGGTGCTCGCGGAGCGGCGCGGCGAAGTCGACGCCGGCGGCGGCGGCAAGTTTGCGGCCAAGCTGATCGCGCAGGATCTTGCCACGTACCTCGCGCACCGCGCCGCGGGCAAGATCGCCGAGCTGGAAGGGACCGTACGAGATACGGATCAGGCGGGCGGTGACCAGTCCGAGATGGGCGAGCAGACGCTTGACCTCCCGGTTCTTGCCCTCGCGCAGGCCGACCGTCAGCCAGACGTTGCTGCCCTGGACGCGGTCGATGGTCGCCACCACCGGGCCGTAGCGGACCCCATCAACGGTGACGCCGGCGGCAAGCGCCTGCACGGCCGCCTCGCTCACCGCGCCGTGGGCGCGCACCCGGTAGCGCCTGAGCCAGCCGGTCGCCGGCAGTTCGAGCACGCGGGCAAGACCGCCGTCGTTGGTGAGCAGCAGCAGGCCCTCGGTGTTGATGTCGAGGCGGCCGACGGCGACGACGCGCGGCAGGTTGGCCGGCAGCGCGCCGAACACGGTCGCCCGGTCGGCAGGGTCGCGGACGGTGGTGACCAGTCCCTTCGGCTTGTGATAAAGCCACAGCCGCGTGCGCTCGCGCGCCGGCAGCGGGTGGCCGTCGACGCTGACGCGGTCGTCGGGGCCGACGGTGACGGCGGGGCTCGCCAGGACGACGCCGTTGACGGCAACGCGACCCTCGGCGACCCAGCGCTCCGCGTCGCGGCGCGAGCACAGCCCGGCCCGGGCGAGGAGCTTGGCGACGCGCTCGCCGGGGCGGGCGCGACCGGCAGCCGGCGGAGGTTCCATGAGCGGGCTGATTAGCAGAGCCACGCCGCCGAGGCGAGCGCAGCGACCACGGGCGAAGGCCCGAGCGGTCGATCCCATGGGCATCGCCCTCAGGCAAGCGCGCGCGGCGGGGCGACGCGGCGAGGTGCCGGTCGGCGCGGTCGTGGTCCGCGACGGAGCGGTGGTCGCCCGCGCCGGCAACAGCACGATCGCCCGCGACGATCCCACGGCCCACGCCGAGATGCTGGCGATCAGGGCGGCGGCTAGGGCGTTCGGCTCGCAGCGGCTCGCGGGCGCCGACCTTTACGTGACCCTCGAGCCGTGCGCCATGTGCGCGGCGGTGATTTCGTTCGCGCGCATCCGCCGCCTCTATTTCGGCGCCGCCGACGAAAAGGGCGGTGCCGTCGAGCACGGCGTGCGACTGTTCGCCCAACCGACCTGTCACCATGCGCCGGAGGTCTACGGCGGCCTCGCTGCAAGCGCGGCAAGCGCATTGCTCAAAGATTTCTTCGCCAAGAGGCGCTGACGGCTACTGGGTCGACGTGCCCGCGGTCGTGTCGGCGTCGGTGCTCGCCGTCGTGTCGGTCTCGGTGCTCGCCGTCGTGTCGCTCGCGGTGTCGTTCGACGCCCAGAACTTCCACCACTTCTTCTTCTTTTTCTTGTCATCCGGGTTGGGCGGCGGCGCGGTCAGGTCGCCGACGCGGTAGTCGACTGGCGGCTCGCTCAAGTAGCGCCGTACGGGATCGCCGTTTTGATCGACGGCGAGGTTGGCGCGCGCTTCCTTGGCCAGCTTCCTGACCAGGGCGCTGCGCTCGGCCGGCGTCATGTCGGCATAAGGATCCTTCGGCGCCGCAGCCCCTTGCGGCAGCTTGACCTGAAGGTGCTTGCCCTGTTTCTCCAAGGCGGCCACGTCGGCTTTGAGCTTGGCTTCCTTCTGGTCGGGATCGAGCGGCCAGTCGGAGGCAACGGTGGTGTTGTCGCTGCCGGGCGGCGGCAGATCGGTCGCGGCGGCCGGCGGCGCCACCACCGGCGGCCTCTCCTCATAGTCGATCGGCTTCTTCTTGTCGGTAAGCGCCGTGATGCCGGCGATGTCCTTGAGGGTCTGCATTCCCGGCGAAACGCCGGTTCCATAGGTGATGCCGTTGCAGGCGGCGAGTGAAAAAGCCGCCCCGGCCAGAACCGCCCCGGTGAGAAGTCGCCCGCCTGTCAAGCCTGCCATCCTCGTCCGTCCGCGAATCACCCCTACAGAAACAAAGTTCTTCTGTTTGACGCCAAAACCGGGCAACAATCCGGCGGACTGCCCGCTTATCTAGCCGAATCACGCTTTCGCCACAACCGGGGGGCCTAGGCGACGGCGGCGAGCGCCCGGTCGAGGGCGCTGCCTGGGCCGGCGGCGGCGAGAACGACCCGCGCCGCGGCGGCGTCGGCCTCCATCGCCGCGACGAGTGCGGCAGCGGTGGGGAACTTCTGCTCGCCGCGAATCCAGTTGAAAAACGTCACGGTGACCTGCTCGCCATAGAGATCGCCGGAAAAATCGAACAGGAACACCTCCAGCAACGGCGGACCGGCGCCGAAGGTCGGCCGGCGGCCGAAGCTCGCCACGCCATCGTGGCTCGTGCCGTCGGCGCGCTCAAGACGCACCGCGTAGATGCCGTGCCGCAAGCGGCAATCGTCGCCGAGACGGAAGTTGGCGGTCGGATAGCCGAGGGCGCGCCCGCGCCGCTCGCCGGCGACCACCGCACCCATGACGAACCAGCGATAGCCGAGCAGGCGATTGGCGCGGGCGACCTCGCCGGAGGCGAGCGCCTCGCGCACTTCGCTCGAGGCGAGCCGCGTCACATCGTCATGGCCGACCTCATCGATGACGGTGACGGCAAAGCCCAGCCGCCGGCCGGCGTCGGCGAGCATAGCGGGCGTGCCCGCCCTGCCCTTGCCGAAGCGAAAATTGAATCCGACCACGGCACCGGCGAGCTTGAGACGACCGACCAGAACCGTGTCGATGAACGCATCGGCGGCGATGGCGGCAAACGCATGATCGAAACTGGCGACCACCAGCCCGTCGACTGCGAGCGCCGCCAGCAGACGCGCCTTGGCCGGCAGCGGGGTGAGGCGAAACACCGGCGCTGCCGGACGCAACACCGTGCGCGGGTGCGGCTCGAAGGTCAGCACCAGCGCCGGCACGGAGAGGCCGCGGGCCTCGCTGCGGGCGGCGGCAAGCAGGGCGACATGGCCGGGATGCATGCCGTCGAAATTGCCGACGGCGACCACGCCGCCGGTGAGCGCGGCGGGCACGTCGGTGAGAGGATATGGTGTGAGCGCCTTGGGGCGGGCGCCAGATGGCATGGTCGACGTCCGTCGGCGACGAGGGGGTGCGAACCTGCCGCCTCGCTCGCCGGCGGTCAAGGCCGCCAGCGCGCGCTCGTCGCGCCAGGCGACAAGGCGACGCGCCAATTCGGGACAGCCGCGCGCCGGTCAAAACACGGTTTATTTACTGTGTTTGCCGATAGTTGGGGCCATGCCTTCGATTGCTGTGCCGTAAGACGGGGTCGTTCGGGTCATGGCATATTCTGGCCTGCCCTGCGGGCCGTTCAACGTCGTCATTGTCGACGCCGATCCCGGCCAGCGCCGCGCCCTCGCCGGTCTGATCGCGGCACGCGCCGAGGGCCGTTTCGCCGCCAGCGCCTATGCCAGCGCCGCCGAGGCGCTCGCTGCCGTCGACAGGCCGGGCGAGGCTATCATGATCGCCGATCTCGACACCATCGGCGGCATCACCCACGTCGCCGACGTTGTCGCCGCGGCAATGCCGCTGATCGCCACCAGCGCCAACGGCTCGCTCGCCACCGCCGTTGCCGCGATCAAGGGCGGCGCGATCGATTTCCTGCCGAAGCCGATCGGAGCGAGGGTACTGATCGAACGGCTCGAGGCGGCGATCGGCAGCTGGCGCGCGAGGCGCCCGGCGAGCGGCGCACAGCCGACGGACGCAACGCCCGACTTCGCCGGCTTCATCGGACGCTCGCCGGCGATGCAAGCGGTCTACGATCAGATCCGGCGCATGGCGCCGTCGCGCGCACCGGTATTCATCA
>CAZSWL010000133.1:0-10470 GCA_964610725.1 uncultured Bauldia sp. | reverse complement strand
GGCGACGGCATGGTGTTCGGTCGGGCGGACGCCTACCTCGGCGTGATGATCGACGATTTGGTGAGCCGCGGGGTGAGCGAGCCTTACCGAATGTTTACCTCGCGGGCGGAGTATCGGCTGACGTTGCGCGCCGACAACGCCGATCAGCGGTTGACGCCGCTCGGTGTCGGGCTGGGAGCGGTAGGCGCGAAGCGGGCGCGGGCGTTCGCGAAAAAGGCGGCGGCGCTCGAGGCGGCGCTGGCGCTGGTGCGGAGCCTGACGATCACGCCCAATGAGGCCGCACGGCACGGCCTTCGCCTCAATCATGACGGCGTGCGGCGATCGGCCTTCGACCTCCTGGCGCGGCCCGAGATGACGGTGGGGCGGCTGGCGGCGATCTGGCCGGAACTCGCGAACCTTGATCGATTCGCTGCCGAACAGATCGCGGTCGACGCCAAATATGCCGTCTATCTCGACCGTCAGGCGGGCGATATCGCCAGCTTCCAAAGAGACGAGGCAATCGCCATTCCAGGCGACGTGGACTTCGACGGTATAGCTGGGTTGTCGAACGAGCTGCGCGAAAAGCTGACCAGGTTCCCGCCGCAGACGCTGGCGCAGGCGGGGCGGATCGAGGGGATGACACCGGCGGCACTTGCCCTCATCCTGGCGGAGGTCAAGCGCGGCGGTCGCAGGCGGCGGGCAGCGTGAAGGCAACCGGCGACAACGTTGCCGCCATCGAGAAAATCGTCCCCGTTTCACGTGAAACAGAGGCGCGACTGGCGACCTATGTGGAACTCCTCGGCCGCTGGCAGGGGAGGGTGTCGCTGGTCGCGGCGGGGGCGATGGCGGAGATCTGGCAGAGGCACATCGCCGACAGCGCCCAGCTCGTGGCGCTGATGCCAAAGGCCAGGAAATGGCTGGATTTGGGTAGCGGGGCAGGGCTGCCGGGGCTGGTGGTGGCAATGGTCGGCGGGGAGGGGACCCACGTCGATCTGATCGAGAGCAATCGGCGCAAATGCGCCTTCCTCAGGGAGGCCATCCGGGTGACCGGCGCGCCGGCCGCGGTCCACGAAAACCGTGTCGAATCGCTGATGGCGGAGTGGTGCGAACAGGTGGGGACACCGCCCGACATGATCATTTCGCGGGCGCTGGCGCGGCTCGACCGGCTGCTCGCGCTGGCGGCGCCGCTGATGACGGCCGGGGTGCCGGCCGCCTTCCACAAGGGACGAGATTTTGGGCGGGAGATCGCCGAAGCCACTCAATCTTGGGACTTCGATCTGGTACAACACGACAGCCGAATCGGCGGCGGCGGCGTGATTCTGGAAATCAGCCGCCTGCGGCGCAAGCGCCAACAGGGTTAACGTTTGGTTAACGAGGCCATGGCACTGCCCAAGTCACCACGGGTGATCGCCCTTGCCAACCAGAAGGGCGGCGTCGGCAAGACGACGACGGCGATCAACCTCGGCACCGCACTGGCGGCGATCGGCGAGGACGTGCTGATCGTCGATCTCGACCCGCAGGGGAACGCCTCGACGGGTCTCGGCATCGACCGCAAAAGCCGGGCGGTTTCGACCTACGACCTGCTGCTCGGCGACGCGACCCTGACGGAGACCGCGGTGGCGACGGTGGTGCCGCGGGTGGCGGTGGCGCCCTCGACGCTCGACCTGCTGGGCCTCGAGCTGGAGATCGCCGGGCGGCCCGATCGCGCCTTCCGCCTGCGCAAGGCGCTGTTCGGCGACGGCGAGGCGGATTCGACTCGTCCCCGAAACTATACTTACGTGCTGGTGGACTCGCCGCCGTCGCTGAACCTTCTCACCATCAACGGCATGGTCGCCGCCCACTCGGTGCTGGTGCCGTTGCAATGCGAATTCTTCGCCCTGGAAGGGCTGAGCCAGCTTCTGCAGACCGTCGAGCAGGTGAAGCAGAGCCTCAACCCGGAGCTGACCATCCACGGCATCGCGCTGACCATGTACGACAGCCGCAACAACCTTTCCGGACAGGTGGTCGCCGACGTGCGCCAGCACATGGGCGAGCGGGTCTACGAGACCATCATCCCGCGCAACGTCAGGGTGTCGGAAGCGCCGTCGCACGGCAAGCCGGTGCTCCTCTACGACTTCAAGTGTGCCGGCAGTCAGGCCTACCTCAAACTCGCTGCCGAAATAATCCAGCGGGAGCGCACCCTGAAGGCGGCGGCGTGACTTCGATTCGCGTGCGGAACAAGACTCGAACCAGCGGCGGAGACGGCAATGGGCGGTGAAGCAGCCCGGACGACCAGGCTAGGGCGCGGCCTTGCCGCGCTCATCGGCGACGTGGAAAACGAGGCGGCCGAGATCGCCCGCTCGCGCGGCCAGAGACGGATCCCGGTGGCCTTCCTCAGGCCCAACCCGCGCAATCCGCGCCAGGCGTTCACCAACGCCGACCTCGACGACCTGACCAATTCGGTGCGCGAAAAAGGGGTGGTGCAGCCGCTGCTGGTCAGGCCGGTGGCGGGCGAGGCCGACGCCTTCGAGATCATCGCCGGCGAGCGGCGCTGGCGGGCGGCCCAGCGCGCCGGCCTGCACGAGGTGCCGGTGGTGGTGCGCGAGGTCTCCGACAAGGAGTCGCTCGAGCTCGCCATCATCGAGAACGTGCAGCGCTCGGACCTCAATGCGCTGGAGGAGGCGCGCGGATACCAAGAGCTGATCGACGAGTTCGGCTACACCCAGGCGGCGCTCGCCGAGGCGATCGGCAAGAGCCGTCCGCATATCGCCAACACGCTCAGGCTGTTGACGCTGCCGGAGGCGGTGCAGGTCTACATCCTCGACGGGCGGCTGTCGGCCGGACACGCCCGGGCGCTGGTCACCCTCAAGGATCCGCTGGCGGCGGCGCGGCGCATCCTCAACGAGGGGATGAGCGTGCGCGACGCCGAAGCGATCGGCCCTGCCGGCGGACGCAAGGGCGGCGGACGCAAGCCCGACAAGGACGCCGACACCCGGGCGCTGGAAAAGACGCTTGCCGACGTGCTCGGCCTTGCCGTGACGATCACCCACAGGAATGGCCGCGGCGAGGTGCGGATCAAGTATACCTCGCTCGAGCAACTCGACGACGTCTGCCGGCGGCTGAAGGGGTAGGGCGCGCCGCGCTGGTCAGCCTCCACCCCCGATCAAGGGCCGGCTCCAGCGGAGGAGTGCGTCGTCGAACGAGGCGCGCTGCCCTGAGGATCCTGCGGTCATGCGGCAGCATGACAGTGCCAAGCGGCTAAGGATGCCGCCGACGAGCCCGCGCAACCGCCAAATCGACCGCGAGCGTGCAAGCCCGCTTCAGGCCGGCGGCTGACGTGGCGACGCTGGGCGTGCGATCGGGAACAGCCCTGGTCGGGAGATCGGCGCGCGTTGATCCAGATCATTCCGCACGCGGCGCGTGTCGGCGAGCATTGCCGGCGTCCCACCCGCAAAATCCGCTTTCAAGCGGAGGATGCTACAAGTTCGCGCTGGCGATTGGCATGCCGTTGGCGATCGGGACTGCGGCCATTCTGTCGAGCGCGGCCGCATTGGCCGACGGCGGAACAAAGGCCGACGTGGCGGCGATCCTGAAGCTCTGGCAGACATACAGCTCCGCTCGCGTCGCCGGTGACGCGACCCTGCGGCTGTCGCTCTACGATGAAAACGGCATCCAGATACCGCCGGGTGCTCCGGCGAGCGGCAAGGATGTGCTGAAGGAGATCGTCCCCAAGGCGTTCAGCGCCGGCAGCGTTGCATCGATGAACATCAGTCCGGAAGAAATCACCGTGGCCGGCGACTGGCATATTCCCGTGACGCCTATGACTGGGAAAGAGCGGTAAACGGCAAGTCTGTGCGGGTCGACGGGAAGTTTCTGACGATTCTCAAACGTGAGCCCGACGGCTCGTGGAAGATCCGACACATCTATTTCCCGCGCGGCAGGATGGAGTTCATTTATTCGACCGCCATCTGGTAGGGCGAAGACACTACCCCCAAGGTCATGGACAGCAAGGTGGTCCCGCTGGTGAGTTGCGAGCAGAATTGAACCGATCACTAGGGGAGGCGAACCGGTTGCCGGTTGCTACCGGCAGCGGTGAGATCGCGGTCGTCATGCGGCGTGGCCCGATGCACGGACTGCAACGGCCCTCATCGCTTTGCGCGTGAGGCCGGCCTGCCGGTCGGTGATGGTCGCACCGCCGAGGGCCGCAGGCGGGACGGACTGCGGCGGACTATCCCTCGACCGGTGCGGGGCGTCGGCGGGCGACAGGACGGTGCGGCGCGTTGCGCGGCGCGAGCGCCTTTTCGACGTAGACCACGTCCTCCTCGCGGTGGACGCGGGTGGCGAAGCCGCGGCTGCGAAACAGCGCCAGCATCGGCAGGTTGTCGGGATCGGTTTCGGCCACTACCCGCTTGAAGCCCCGCCGCCGCGCCAGATCAAGGCAGTAGTCGAGGAGGATGCCGCCCAATCCCCTGCCTTGCCAGGCGTCGACGACGATGACCGCGAACTCGGCGACCTCCTCGGCGGTGTCGGCGAGGAGGCGGGCGAACCCCACCAGCGCGGTGGCGCCGTCCGCTTCAATCTCGGCGACGATGCCGATCTCCCGTTCGTAGTCGATGAAGACCTGATCGACGGCCATCTGATGGGTGCTCTGCTTGAACGGCGAGCGGAAGCGCAGGCGCAGCGAATCGGCCGACGATCCGGCAATGAGCGCGTGCCAGCCGCTCTCGTCCTCCGGCCGCACCGAGCGCAGAACCACCGGGCTGCCGTCCTTGAGGCGGGCGCGGTGCAGATACTCCTCGGGGTAGGGCCGAATGGCGAGATGGGGATGGCGTCCGCGCGGCAACGGACCGACCCGGTTGTCGATGATGGCGGCGGCATCGAGGGCAACGACCTCGCGCGGGGTGACCAGCAACGGATTGATCTCGAACTCGCGGATCTCGGGATAGTCGATGATAAGGCACGAGAAACGAATGATCGCTTCGATCAGCCGGTCGACATCGACCGCCGGCAGTCCGCGGTAGCCCTGCAGGATCGGCCACAGACGCAGCGATTCGAGCATGCGCCGGGTGAGGCGTTCGTTGAGCGGCGGCAGGCCGAGGGCACGGTCGCTGACCACATCCGCCGCCACGCCGCCGCTGCCGACCATGACGACCGCGCCGAAGGTGGCGTCCTTCTTGGCGCCGAGGATCAACTCGACGCTGTCGGGCTCCTTGACCATCCTCTGGACCGAAACGCCGACGGCGCCGAGGTGATTGCGCCGCGCGTTCGCCATGAGCTGGGTGAAGGCGGCGCGGACCGCGTGCGGGCCGGCAAGGTCGAGGCTGACGCCGCCGACGTCGACCTTGTGCAGCACCTGCGGCGCGACGATCTTCAGCGCGACCGGATAGCCGATACGCTCGGCAATCGACACGGCATCCTCGCCGGAGCGCGCCACGACACCCTCGACGACGGGAATCTGATAGGCCCTGAGCATGGACTGGGCCGCCGCCTCGCTGAGCAAGTCCGATGTCTTGCTGCGCAACACGGGGCCGAGCTTGCGATGGAGCTTGCGTCGGTTGAGCGCGAAGCGGAGGGGGCCCGCGCGCGGCGTCTCGTAGAGGCTCTCCAGGTTGCGGGCGTAGGAGACCAGATGCATGAAGGCGCGCACGGCCTGCTCCGGCGTGGAATGGGTCGCCAGACCCTGCTCGTTGAGATGGCGCACGCCGGGGCGGACGTCCTGGCCTCCCATCCACGCCGCCAGAACCGGCTTGTGCGAGCGCTCGGCGGCGCCGGTGACCGCCTCGGCGGTGGCGAGGGCGCTGGTGCCCGACTGGGCGGCGAAGATGACCAGGGCAGCGTCGACGTTGCGATCGCCGAGAACGATGTCGAGGGCGTCGGCGTAGCGCTCGGCGGTGGCGTCGTCGCGAAGGTCGATGGGGTTGGCGTGGGCGGCGCCCGGCAACAACGCGGCGAGCCGCGCCAGCGTGTCGTCGTCGAGGGCGGCGAGGATGCCGCCGCGCGCCAGCAGGCCGTCGGCGGCGATGATCGCCGGTCCGCCGGCGTTGCTGACGATGGCGAGGCGGGGGCCCTTGGGCAGTCGCTTGGAGGTGAGCAGCTCGGCGACGTCGAAAACGTCGTCGAGCTCGTCGACGCGCACGATCCCGGCCCGCTCGAACGCCGCACCGTAAACGGCATCCTCCGCCACCATGCGGCCGGTGTGGGAGGCCGCCGCCTTGGCCGACTCGCCGAAACGCCCGGCCTTGTACGCGACGATCGGCTTGGTGCGCGCGAACGCCCGCGCCGCCGACATGAAGTGGCGGGCGTCGCCGATCGACTGCAGGTAGAGGATGATGGCGCGGGTGTGCGGGTCGCGGCTGAGGTAGTCGATCAGGTCACCGAAGCCGACATCGAGCATGTTGCCGATGGACACGAAGCAGGAGAAACCGATGCCCTGCTCGCTCGCCCAGCCGATGATGGCGTTGCACAGGGCGCGCGACTGGGAAATGAAGGCAAGGTGGCCGGCGGCAGGCTGGGTGACGGCCTGGCTGGCGTTAAGGCCGGCGGGCGGGGCGATGACGCCAAGGGAGTTCGGACCAATGATGGTGAGGTCGCCGAAGCGCGCGGCGATCTCGCCGATACGGCGCTCGAGGGCGGCGCCGGCGGGGCCGGCTTCGCGAAAGCCCGGGGCGAAAATGACGATGCCGCGAATGCCGGCCTCGCCACACCGTTCAACCTCGTCGGGGACGTCGGCGGCCGGGCTGAAGATGAGGGCGAGATCGGCCGGGTGGGGGAGGTGATCGAGGTCGGCAAAGGTGGGGATGCCGTGGATCGCCTCGTGCTCGGCGTCGATCGGGTAGATGCCGCCGGCGAAGCCGCCACGCAGCAGATTGTCGAGCACCGCGAGCCCGGGTGAGCCCGGTTCGCTGCCGGCGCCGATCAACGCGATGCGCCGGGGTCTGAAGATCTTGTCGAGGTTCCGCAAGCTCATGGCAACGCCGCGCGGCCGCAGTCGTGCCTTGCCGTCCCCCGGTCACCGGCCCGGCAAATGACCCAGTCAGCCAGCCTAGCAGATCAGCGGGCGTTCGCACCTATGAGGATACGGCCCGGCCGCGACCGCGGCCCGCGGGCGCGTTTCAGCGTTACCGCCGATTGACCGGCGGACGGCCCCGACAATCGGGGAACGACGGAGCGAACGGTCAGGCGGACGGCGGCGTTGCGGTATCGGCTGCCGGCGCCGGCCGGCGTCCGCGCGTCGGCTTGTACGGCGGCTTGCTCGGCGGATCGTCGTTGCGCCTGATCATGCACGGGCAATCCTGCAGCGAAGAGGCGTACAGGTCGTCGAGATACTGGTCGAGCGCTTGCGAAAGCTGATGTTGCAGGGAGCAGTGCTCCTGCGTCGCGCCGGCGCGCAGGCGGCGATGCTGGTCGGGCGACATGCGGAAGGAGAACCGCCGGCAGGGACCGTGATGATCGTCGTCGGCGCCCGTGCGCGTCGGCTCGCGCGAGGCGGCCGCGACGACGGCCGGCTCGACGGCGCTGCCCGCCGCCGGTGTCGCCGCGCCATTCACCATCGAGTTTCCGTCGGCCGATTGCTTGCCACGGCCGGCGAGATAGCCGTCGAGAGCCTCGCCAAGCGCCTGGCTCAGGGTGCAGTCCTTCTGCGCGGCGGCGATGCGCAGCCGGCGACGCTGCTCCGCCGCCATGCGGAAGCTGAAGCGATAGGGACCATGAGAGGCGTGGTCGCCTGACCTCGCCGACGACTGCTTGCCGGACCGGGCCGGAAGGCGTGCGGTCGCTCCATTCATCTTCTTGCCGGCCAGGGGCGCGGTCGCGGCTTCATCATCGTGATCGTCGGCCGGGTGGTCGTAGCCGGGCGTCAGCGCCAGTTCGGCGTCGTAATGATCGGAATAACGCTCTGCCAGCGCCTGCTTGTCGGCGATCAACGGCAGGCCGTCGACCGAGGAAACGTCGCGCCGCACTTCCTCGGGCAGGTCCCCCTCGATCGGCGGCCGTGCGTCGACGTAGGTCACGGCGGGATTGGTGAACATCGGCGCCGCCTCTCCCTTGCGGGCGAGCAGACCGGCATGAAGGCTGGCAAATTTGCTGGTCATCGGGGGCCTACTAGTACTTGTCGGAACGCTGTTCGTGTGCGGAGCCACCGCGGCGGCCGAACATTACCCGGGGCCGGCGGCGCTCCTGCGATCCGCCCGGCGGACCCGTGTCGATCCTGCGGCGTTCACGGCCGTCCCACGGTTCGTCGGCGTCTCCATTGGCGGCGGCGTTGTCGGACATGCCGCCGTCGTTGGCGAAAGCCGGCGCGCCCTCGGGGGTCGGCTGGGGCTCAACCAGCGGCGTGCTCGCACCATTGACCTGCCCGGGTTGCGCGTCGGGCGACGCGGCCGGCGTGCGCAGGCTGGCTTCGAGCTTCGCGCGTGAAAACCTCAGGCCCGCGTCGACGCCGGCGCCCAGACGCGTCAACCGGTCGGCCAGATAGGCCCAGAGGTTGGCAACCTCCTTGGCCGAGCGCGACTTGGCATCGATCTCGTTGACGGTGCGGCCATCGATCATGCTGGCGGCGAAGTCGACGCGATGATGCATCGTCACCGGAGCGACGGTCCCGTGCTGGGACAGGACGACCGCGGTCTCGGCGGTGATGCGCGCGCGCATGGTCGCGGCGTTGATGACGAACAGCATGGGCTTGTGCTGATGCTCGACAATGTCGACGGTGGCACCGACAGCGCGCAGATCGTGCGGGCTCGGTCGCGTTGGGATGATTACCAGATCGGCGTGGGTGATAACCTCGGCGATCGAGGAGGTGGCGGCCGGCGGTGTGTCGACAACGATCAGTTTGAAACCGCCGTCGCGCAAGGCTTCAATATCGCGGTCGAGGTCCGGCACGGACACCTGGGCAAACGCCGGGGCGTTGGATTCGCGGGCGTTCCACCATTTCGCCAGGCTGCCCTGCGGGTCGGTGTCGATGAGCGCAACCGGGCCGGCGCCGGCCAATTCAGCCTGCACGGCGATGTGCCCGGCCAGGGTCGTCTTGCCGGAACCGCCTTTCTGTGAGGCAAGAACGACGACTTGTCCGTAATCTGACATCAAGCTCTCCCTTCGGGAGCCCGCCGACCCTCGCTCTGGCGGAACTGCCCCTGCCGACTCGCGGGCGAGACCCCGCGTTGGTCGGTTGCATCGCCGCCAGCAAAGCACGATTTCGTTTTTTCTCGCCTAAGATGATCGCTCAATTTCGAGCTTCGGAGGTCGGGTTTTGGTAACCGGGCGTTGCAGGGCGCAGCGGGCGTCAACGCATACGGGCGGCGGGGGCGGCGAGAAGCGCAGCGACGGCGTGCAGAGCCTGGCCGATGACCGCGTCGGCAATGGCGCCGTGGAGGCGGCTGTCGACCATGGCCTGATCGAGCCCGGCAAGGGCGCGTTCGATCAGGTCCGGCGACCACAGGGCGATCTGGCGGGCGACGGCCGGCTGGCGCTGAAAGAAGATCGGCGGGCGGGCGCGCTCGACCAAGGACCTGGCCGGCGTGCCGGTATCGCAGGCGGCGCGCGCCACCTGCAGGACATTGAAATGGCGCCGCGCCGCCCCGGCGATGACGAAGCCAGGCGTGCCGGCGGCAATGAGGCGGCGGAAGCCGCGGTCGAAGCCGGCGGCATCGCCGAGCGCCACCATGTCGACGGTCTCGTCGACGGCGAAGGCGGCGGCATCGCCGACCACGGCGCGCACGTCGTCGACGGTGATACTGCCGCGGCCGGCGGCGTAGAGGCAGAGCTTGGCGACCTCGCCGCGGCTGACCAGACGGTCGGCGCCGAGCAGGCTCTTGAGGGCGGCACGCGCGTCGCCGGCGATGGCAAGACCGGCAGCACCCGCCTCCTGGTCGATGACGCGGTCGAGATCGCGGCCGGCGTCGGCGTAGCAGGCAATCGCGGCGGCGCCGGCGTCGCCTTCGCACAGGCGGCGCAGCGGCGAGGACTTGCGCAGATCGCCAGCGACGATCACCACCCACGCGTCGACCGGCGGACTGGCCAGAACCGGGGCAACCGCCGCCTCGAGCGAGCGGGTGCCGGAAGCGGCGACGGTGATGACGCGCTCGCCGCCGAACAGCGGCACGGCGTTGGCCTCGTCGGCGAGGCGGGCGGGCTCGCGGGCAACTTCGTCGGCGTCGAAATGGACGCGGGCCAGGGGATCGTCGCCGGCGACGGTCCGCACGAAGCGCGCGGCGCGCTCGGCGACGAGGCCCTGGTCGGCGCCATGGAGCAAAATCACCCGGCGGTCGCGGTCGGGGCGGGCGAGGAAACGATCGGCGTCGGCGGGTTTGATCGCGGTCATACGGTCATCCTGCCTTGGCGTTCAGCTCTCGTCGAGAACGTTGCCTGCTGCCGTCATCCGCCGGCCTGACCGGAGGATCGGCTTCCCCGGCGCCAGACGCGCGGCGAGCGATCCTCCGCTTGCGCGGAGGATGACGGTCGAAAGGGCGAGGGGGCGTCGGCGTCCCCGCGAACGGACGACGGCGAACTAGAAGGTGC
>CAZSWL010000132.1:0-4753 GCA_964610725.1 uncultured Bauldia sp. | reverse complement strand
GGTCGGTTGCCGGTGTCGGTGCGAAGGCTGCTGCGGCCGTTGTCCGTGCTGGTGACCTTCGCTGCGGTGTCGTTCGCATGGGTGTTCTTCCGCGCCGACAGTGTCGCCGACGCGCTGGTGTTCGCCAAGGCGATGGTCGGCCTGAGCGGCTGGCATACGGTCGCCCGCAGCCAGCTCATCTCGATGCTGCCGATCTATTTTGTGATCGTCTGGACCATGCCAAACACATTGCAGCTGTTTCGGCCGTTCGTTCCGGCGATCCACGCGGAAGACTACTTTGCGGCCAATCCGCCAGGGTGGATCGAGCGACAGCTTGCATTCGACTTTTCGACCCGCTGGGCCGCGATCTCGGCAATGGTTTTCGTGGTAGCGTGGCTGGCGATATCGAACCTCAGTCCGTTCATATATTTTCAGTTCTGATGCAGACGGCGACAACGGTCACAACCGACGAGCGGCAGGAAGCCGTTGCCCTGCGCTACCTGAAGGTACTCGGTGCAATCGTGGTCGTCGTGACGCTCGTGATAGTCGGCGTCAACCTCGCCGCCTTTGCCGTCATGATACGCCCCGAAAACGCGACGATCGTTCAACTGACCGATGGCTGGGGGAGGCTCTACAAGCCGATCCTTTACGACTGGGCCAAGCCCCAGGTCGCCGCGTTTGGTCCGTCCTACACGCGCGACGCCTTCGATCCGGAGGAAATCGAGAAGCTCATCGGTATGAGCTTCTTCAATTTCGCGGTGTCGGGCGGGGCGCCCTATGAGAACCGGCGTTTTGCCCAGTCAGCGAGCGCCAACGCAAACATCAAAGCGATCATCCTCAGTCACGACTCATTTGTTCCGGGGGCGGGCAAGCCCAAGGTTTCCTACGGCTTCGACGAGTCGATCCTTGATGTCACCGCCGACGGCGCGCCCACGCCGTTCGTCAAGCTCCACCGTGCGGCGGCCATAGCGCTGTCGGGCGCGGCTGTCGGAAACAACCTTCAGTTCTTGTTGGTTCTCGGGCGCATCGCCGACGGCGCCAGCAAGGAGGAGGTTCTGTCCTCCTACCAGCGGAGGGACAACAGCAGGATCGCCGATGCGCTGGTTGCGGCTCGGGCGCGGGTGTTTCCGGCAGTGCCGCCGGCGGCGGCGGCGCCGGCTCTGTCGCTGCCTGGCGAAGTGGCGGCGAGTGGCTTGCCCGAGTTCGACAGGGCCGTGGATGCGTATTGTGACAGGAGCGTTGACGTCTATGCCTACCTGACGCCCTTTTCCCTGGCCAACTGCCGGATGCCGCTGACGGTTCGGTTGAAAGCATTCGCCTATCTGCGCACCAGGCAGCGGAGCTGCCGCGCCCGCTTTCATTTCTACGATTTCCAGTACCCCAACGCCGTCACCACGGAGGGCATGACCCACGCGGTGTCGTCGAGCCTGTACTACCGGCCCGACGGCCACCCGCGGCCGACAATCGGGGACCTGATGGCGCCGGCGATGTTCGCCAAGCCGTTCCCGCCCGCCACGCCGGCGGCGGTAACCTCCGATTTCGGCGAGGACCTGCTTGCCGATGCCCATCCCCTGGCGTGGTGGGCACCACGGCTGGCACGGTGCGACGGCCGCTGGTAGCCGCCCTCAGCTGAACTTGACGTCGAGGATCTCGTAGGAATGGGCACCGCCCGGCGCCGCCACCTCGACGGTGTCGCCCTTGGCCTTGCCGATGAGGGCGCGGGCGATCGGCGAGGAGATCGAGATCTTGCCCGCCTTCACGTCGGCCTCGACGTCGCCGACGATCTGGTACTTCTTCTTCTCCTCGGTGTCCTCGTCGATGAGGACGACGGTGGCGCCGAACTTCACCGTCTTGCCGGACAGCTTCGACACGTCGATGATCTCGGCGCGCGACAGCTGATCCTCCAGCTCGGCGATGCGGCCCTCGTTGAGGCCGTGCTGCTCCTTGGCGGCGTGATACTCGGCGTTCTCGGCAAGGTCGCCGTGGCCGCGCGCCTCGGAGATCAATTCGATGATGCGCGGGCGCTCCTCGGCGGTGCGCCGCTTCAGTTCGGATTCCAGCGCCGCATGCCCGGCAGCGGTCATCGGAATCTTTTCCATCACATCAAAGCCCTTCCACGTTGCGGGCCGGCGAACCGGCCCAACCTAGCACGACCCGGGAAACCACCTGGTTACGGCGGCCCCCACAACGACGCAACGACAGACTCGTGGCCATCCGGCCCGTCTCGGGGCCCGATGTCCATCCGCTCAGTGCCTGACTGGCCGGCGTCCCTGGGTCACGCCACCGCTGCGAAATAGGCTTGCAGCGGACGGACTTCAAGCGTGCCCGACCGGTACGCCGCGATCCCCAGCGACACCGCGATCGCACCGGCGATGGTGGTGTAATAGGGGACCCTGTGCAACAGAGCGGCACGCCGGAGCGACCGGCTGTCGACGATGGCCCGCGCGCCTTCGGTGGTGTTGAAGACAAGCTGGACTTCGCCGTTGGTGATAGCATCGACGATGTGCGGCCGGCCTTCAAGTACCTTGTTGATCTTGGCACAGGCTATGCCCTGATTCTCCAGAAAACGTTGCGTTCCGCCGGTGGCGATGACCCGGAAACCGAGCCTTTCAAGGCGGCGGACCGGCTCGACGATGCGCGGCTTGTCGGCATCCTTGACCGAAACGAACAGCGTGCCCGATTTCGGCACCAGGCCGCCGGCGCCGAGCTGGCTCTTGGCGAAGGCCACCGCATAGTCGCGGTCGAGGCCCATGGCCTCGCCGGTCGAGCGCATCTCGGGGCCGAGGATGGTGTCGACGCCGGGCATGCGGGCGAAGGGAAAGACCGCCTCCTTGACGCCGACGTGGGCGAGACGGCTGGGCGTCAGCGCGAAGGAGGCGAGGGGGGCGCCGGCCATGACCAGGGCACCGATCTTGGCAAACGGGGTGCCGACCGTCTTGGCGACGAAGGGCACGGTGCGCGAGGCGCGCGGATTGACCTCGAGGATGTAGATGGTGCCGTCCTTGAGGGCATATTGCACGTTCATCAGTCCGCCGACATTGAGCGCCAGGGCGAGTTCGCGCGACTGGCGCTTGAGTTCGGCAACCACCCCGGGCGAAAGCGTATGCGGGGGCAGCGAGCAGGCGCTGTCGCCGGAATGGATGCCCGCTTCTTCGATATGCTCCATGATGCCGGCGACGAAGACATCGGTGCCGTCGCACAGGCAATCGACGTCGATCTCGATGGCGTCGGTCAGGTAGCCGTCGAACAGGAGCGGATTCTCGGCCAGGATGGAATTGATCTGGCCGGTCTTGTCGTTGGGATACTTGTGCCTGATTTCCGGCGGCACCAGCCCGGTCAGGGTGCCCTGGATATAGTCCTCGAAATGTTCGGCGGAATGGACAATGGCCATGGCGCGGCCGCCGAGCACATAGGAGGGGCGGGTGACCAGCGGAAAGCCGAGCCGGTCGGCGACCAGCCGCGCCTGTTCGAGCGAATAGGCGATGCCGTTCAAGGGCTGGGTCAGTCCCAACCGACGGATCAGATTCATGAAGCGGTCGCGGTCTTCGGCCAAATCGATCATGTCGGGCTGGGTGCCCAGAATGGGCACGCCCGCTGCCTCGACGGCATCGGCGAGATTGAGCGGGGTCTGGCCGCCGAACTGGACGATGACGCCCTTGAGCGTGCCGTTCTGCTGCTCGGTCTTGAGGATTTCGATGACGTCCTCCTCGGTCAGCGGCTCGAAATAGAGCCGGTCCGAGGTGTCGTAGTCGGTCGAGACCGTCTCGGGATTGCAGTTGACCATGATGGTCTCGTAACCGATCCCGGAAAGCGCGAAGGCGGCGTGGCAACAGCAATAGTCAAACTCGATGCCTTGCCCGATGCGGTTCGGCCCGCCGCCGAGAATGACAACCTTGTCGCGGTCGGACGGCCGCGCTTCGTCGGCGACGGCGCCGGCAAACGGCATCTCATAGGTCGAATACATGTAGGCGGTCGGGGCGGCGAATTCGGCGGCGCAGGTGTCGATGCGCTTGTAGACCGGCCTGACACCGAGCGCGGTACGGGCGGCGCGTACCTCCTCGGCGGCGCAACCGGTCAGTTCGCCCAGGCGCCTGTCGGAAAAGCCCATGGATTTGAGCATGCGGAAGGTATCCGCCATGTCGGGCAGCCCGTTGCAGCGGATCTGACTCTCCATGTCGACGATGGCGCGAATCTGCTCGAGGAACCATTTGTCGATGCGGCAGGCCTGATGGATGGCCTCGTCGCTCACCCCGAGCCGCATGGCCTCGGCGACGTAGAGCAGGCGGTTGGCATGGGGCGTGCCCAGGGCGGCTCGGATGGCGTTCTTGTCGTCGCCTTCCCCGAGGCCGGGAATGCCGATCTCGTTGAGCCCGGTCAGGCCGGTTTCGAGCGAACGCAACGCCTTTTGCAACGATTCGGCGAAGGTACGGCCGATGGCCATGGCCTCGCCCACCGATTTCATCGATGTGGTCAGCCGGTCGTCGGCGCCGGGGAACTTTTCGAAGGCGAATCGCGGCACCTTGGTGACGACATAATCGATGGTCGGCTCGAAACTGGCCGGGGTGGCGCCGCCGGTGATGTCGTTGTCCAGTTCGTCGAGCGTGTAGCCCACGGCCAGACGCGCCGCCACCTGGGCGATGGGAAAGCCGGTGGCTTTCGACGCCAGGGCGGACGAGCGCGACACACGCGGGTTCATCTCGATGATGACCAGGCGTCCGTCCCTGGGATTGACGGCGAACTGGACGTTGGAGCCGCCGGTCTCGACCCCGATCTC
>CAZSWL010000131.1:0-4771 GCA_964610725.1 uncultured Bauldia sp. | reverse complement strand
CACAGGATGCACTCGTAGAGCCCGTCGAGCTTCACCCGGTCCTCGTGGCTCTGGCGCCATTCCTTTTGCGGCTCGGGCGTCACGGTGTGCAGCCACGGCTCGATCGAGCGGTGCTGGGCGTAGAAGGTCGACAGGTCGGGGACCAGGTCCTTGACCACCGGCAGGTGCGGCAGCGGCCTGACCGTGACCGGCCCGTCGATGTCGTCCATCGCCTTGGTGCAGGCGAGCGTGTTCTCGCCGTCGATGTTCATGGCGCACGAGCCGCACACGCCCTCCCGGCACGAGCGCCGGAAGGTCAGCGTCGGATCGACGTTGTTCTTCAGCCAGATCAGGCCATCGAGCACCATCGGCGCGCAGTCGTCGCGGTCGACGTAATAGGTATCCATGCGCGGATTGGCCGCACCGTCGGGGTCCCAACGATAGATGCGGAATTCGCTCGCCGTACCGCCTTGCGGTCGGGGCCATTGCTTGCCCGCTTGCACGCGCGAGTTTCTGGGAAGGGTGAATTGCACCATGACCGCCCTCGTCAACCCTCGAGCGACAGCAGCCCTGGCCCGCGCCGGCTCCGACCAACGAACGCGATGACAGCTCAGCGCTGGTCGACGCGAATGACCAGCTTGAGACCGGACCAGGTGTTGTCGATGGCGGCGACCTTAACGTCGACGAGGTCGAGCTTCAACGCCTCGGCGCGCACCACGTCCTCGGTGACGTCGGTGGGCATCTTGGCCGCCTTCTTCGGCCATGAGATCCAGATAGCGCCGTCGGCGTTGAGTGCGCGACGGAGCTTCTTCAGACCGGCGGCGAGTTCCGCACGGCTGCACGTGAACGCGTGGATGATGTCATAGGTGCCGGGACCGAGTGGACGCGACCAGTCCTGTCGCCGCGCCGCGCGACCGAAGTCACACGAGTTCGGCAGATCGCACAGTTCGTCGGGCAACGCGACAAACGCGATTGTCGCGCCGGGCCAATAGCCGAGCTTATCCGGAAGCGGTTTGACCGCGTACCCGGAGTTGGAAAGTGTTGCGAGCGCCATGCAAAGTCGATCCTTGGCCTGAACACGGTTCCGACGCGACCACAATCGGTCGCTCCGGTACACGAAGCCGCAGCACCAACAAAAAAACCGAGCGTCGACCCCGGTTTCTTGAGGCATTCCTACGGCTCCGGGCAAGTACCCAATATATAAGCCAGTTTGGCAGAACCGTCACGTGTTTTGCACGGTCGACGCCGGAAATGGCTAATTCAGGCCGTTTCCAACTGTTAACAAACGACGGGCCGAGGCATTCCCTGCGACCCGCCGCAACGGCGAGACAACTTTAACGAGCACGGATTTCCCGCCGAACAACCACCGCGGACGATTGCCGGGGCGACAAATCTCACGTCCCGTGTATGGTTCGCCCGCAACAACGCACGCCAGCTCATGCCGTCCGGTCCCCGGACACAGCCGACGTTGCCGAATGACCCGATCGGGCGTTTGGCATGGGGCGCCGCACCTGCTCCGGGCGCATTCGCGACATCATTGACGGCGTCCGCCATTGCGGCAAAGCGCCCCGACCCCGACGTTGCCGGTTCACGGCGATTTATGCGTGCTTGCCCTAATACACCCGTGCCTTCGGCTGGATGTACTGGACGTCGTTGGTCAGCGTGAAGGAATGCACCGGCCGGTAGTCGAGGCGGACGTCGCGCTTGTCCGCGTCGATGAAGGCGATGGTGTGCTTCATCCAGTTCTTGTCGTCGCGGTCGGGATAGTCCTCGCGGGCGTGTGCCCCGCGCGACTCGGTGCGGTTGGCGGCCGAGTCCATGGTGGTCACCGCCTCGACGATCAGGTTGTCGTATTCCAGCGTCTCGATCAGGTCGGTGTTCCAGATCAGCGAGCGGTCGCTGACGCCGACGTCGTCGCTTTCCTGCCACACGGCGTGGATGCGCTGCTTGCCTTCGCTGAGCACCTCGCCGGTGCGGAAGACGGCGCAGTTCTCCTGCATGATCTTCTGCATCTTGTGCCGGAGCTCGGCGGTGGGCGTGCCGCCGGCAGCGTGGCGGAAGCGGTCGAGGCGGGCGATCGCCTGCTCGCCGGCGTCCTTGCTGAGCTCGATGTGCTTCTCGCCCGGCTCGATGGTCTGGCGGCAACGCATCGCCGCCGCTCGTCCGAACACCACCAGATCGATCAGCGAGTTGGAACCGAGCCGGTTGGCGCCGTGCACCGACACGCATGCCCCCTCGCCGACCGCCATCAGCCCGGGCACCACCTGCTCCTCGCCGTTGACCTTGGTCAGCGCCTCGCCGTGATGATTGGTGGGCACGCCGCCCATGTTGTAGTGGACGGTGGGCAGCACGGGGATCGGTACCTTGGTGACGTCGACGCCGGCGAAGATGCGGGCAAGCTCGCCGATGCCTGGCAGCCGCTCGCGGATCACCGCCGCGTCGAGGTGAGCCAGGTTGAGGTGGATGTAATCCTTGTGCGGGCCGACGCCGCGGCCTTCGCGGATCTCGATAGTGATCGCGCGCGAGACCACGTCGCGCGAGGCAAGGTCCTTGGCGTGCGGCGCGTAGCTCTCCATGAAGCGCTCGCCTTCCGAATTGGTGAGATAGCCGCCCTCGCCGCGCACGGCCTCGGTGATCAGGCAGCCGGCGCCGACGATGCCGGTGGGATGGAACTGGACGAACTCCATGTCCTGCAGCGGCAATCCCGCCCTCAGCACCATGCCGTTGCCGTCGCCGGTCTGGGTATGAGCGCCGGTGCAGGTGGCGTAGATGCGGCCGTAGCCGCCGGTCGCCAGGATCGTCTTGTGGGCGCGGAAGCGATGGAGGGTGCCGTCCTCCAGGCACAGAGCCACCACCCCGCGGCAGGCGCCGTCCTCGACGATGAGATCGAGGGCGAAGTATTCGATGAAGAACTCGGCGGCGTGGCGCAGCGATTGGCCGTAGAGGGTGTGCAGCATCGCGTGGCCGGTGCGGTCGGCCGCCGCGCACGTCCTCAGCGCCGGCGGGCCCTCGCCGAAGCGGGTGGTCATGCCGCCGAAGGCGCGCTGGTAGATCTTGCCGTCCTCGGTGCGCGAGAAGGGCAGCCCGTAGTGCTCCAGCTCGTACACCGCCGCCGGCGCCTCGCGGCACAGATACTCGATGGCGTCCTGATCGCCGAGCCAGTCCGACCCCTTGACCGTGTCGTACATGTGCCAGCGCCAGTCGTCCTCGCCCATGTTGCCGAGCGAGGCGGCGATGCCGCCCTGGGCAGACACGGTGTGCGAGCGGGTCGGGAACACCTTGGTAACGCAGGCGGTCTTGAGCCCCAGCTCGCTCGCCCCGAGGGTCGCGCGCAGGCCGGCGCCGCCCGCCCCGACCACCACCACGTCGAAGGTGTGATCGATGAGCGGATAGGCCCGTCCGTTGACGGCCGGGGCCGCCGGCTTGCCGTCGTCCGCCATCGCCTCAGCCTCCCAACGCGATCTTGAGGGTCGCCAGGATGGCGATCACCGCGACCGCGATGGAAAAGAAGGTGTTGGCGACGAGCCAGATCATCCGGCTCGCCTCGCCCGACACGTAGTCGACGATGATCGCTTCCATGCCGATGCGCATGTGGATCGCCGCCGCCGCGATGAACATCACCAGCAGCGCCGCCACGATCGGCGAGCCGATGACGGCGATCACCGTATCGTAGGAACGGCCCGCCAGCCCGACCATGACGATGATGAACACGATGGCGAGCACCAGGTTCGCCGCCGCGCTTACCCGCTCCAGCCAGAAATGACCGGTGCCGTCGTGGGCGGCCCCATAGTGGCGGACGCGGCTCAAGGGGGTGCGCATCGGCCTACCTGATCGCCAGGGCGACCGCCCAGACGATGAGCGTGATCGCCACCGACCCGACGATGGTGGCAAGCGCCAGCTGGTCGCGTGCCGGCTTGCCGAGGCCGGCGCCGAAATCCCAGATGAAGTGGCGCACGCCGCCGACCATGTGGTGGATGAGCCCCCACGACATGCCGAACAGCACCAGCAGCCCGAACCAGGAGCCGAACACCCGATTGGCAACAACGAATGCTCCGGGCCCGCTCGCCGCCGCCACCAGCCACCACGCCACCAGCACCGTGCCGAAATAGATTGCGAAGCCGGTCGCCCGGTGGAAGCCCGACATCAGGAAGGTCAACCGCCAGCGATAGATCGCCAGATGCGGCGAGATCGGACGATTCGCCCGGGTATTGGCGCTCGACATTTTGCTTGGTTGCCCGAGGAAGACCGCAGGAAATTGGCCCGCCCGTTCTAGCGCCGACGGTCGGGCGCGTCAAAGCCGAGCCTGCACCCGACAAAGCGCCGCCGCCTCAGCGGCGCGGCGTCCGTCGGCACCGGCCTCGACCGGCCGATGATCCCGGCTACGCGCTGAGGTTCCGCGCGATCGTCGCGGCCTTGCCAATTCGGCCCTCGCCCACTAGCCAAGACGCCTCACTCACCCCTCGCTGCGCGGACCCGTCATGACCACTCACCATCTTCTCCTCCTTCCCGGCGACGGCATCGGCCCCGAGGTCATGGCCGAGGTGAAGCGCGTCATCGCCTGGCTGAACGACGAGGGCGGCGACCGTTTCGAATGCGAGGAAGACCTGGTCGGCGGCGCCGCCTACGACGCCCATGGCCAGGCGATCAGCGACGCAACCATGGCCAAGGCGCTTGCCGCCGACGCAGTGCTGTTCGGCGCGGTCGGCGGTCCCAGGTGGGACAGGGTCCCCTACGATGTGCGCCCCGAGGCCGGGCTGCTCCGCCTGCGCAAGGACCTCGAGCTGTTCGCCAA
>CAZSWL010000130.1:0-5540 GCA_964610725.1 uncultured Bauldia sp. | reverse complement strand
GCAAGCGCCTGCTCCAGCGCGAGCCGGATCGGTGGGGTCAGCCGCACGGCCTCGTCCTTGTTGGCGGCGCGGATGTTGGTGAGCTGCTTGCCCTTGGTGACGTTGACGGCAAGGTCGCCGCCCTTGGCGTGCTCGCCGACGATCATGCCCGGATAAACGCGCGCGCCGGGCTCGATCAGCATGGCGCCGCGATCCTCGAGGTTCCACAGCGCGTAGGCGATCGCCTCACCCTCGACGCTGGAAACAAGCACGCCGCCGCGCCGGCCGGCGATGTCGCCCTTGTAGGGGGCGTAGCCGTGGAACAGACGGTTCATGACGGCGGTGCCGCGGGTGTCGGAGAGCAACTGCGACTGGTACCCGATCAGGCCGCGGGTGGGGGCGTGAAAGACCAGGCGCGTGCGGCCGCCGCCGGAGGGGCGCATCTCGATAAGGTCGGCGCGGCGCTCGGAAAGTCTCTGGACGACGACCCCGGAATAGGCGTCGTCGACGTCGATGATCGCCTCTTCGATCGGCTCCAAGAGGGCGCCAGCGCCGTTGTGGCGATAGACCACGCGTGGCTTGCCGACGGTCAGCTCGTAACCCTCGCGGCGCATGGTCTCGATCAGGATGGCAAGCTGCAGCTCGCCGCGCCCGGCGACCTCAAAGGAGTCATGGTCGCTGCCGATGCTCACCTTGAGGGCGACGTTGCCTTCCACCTCGCGCTGCAGCCGCTCGCGGATGACCCGGCTCTGTACCTTGTCGCCTTCCTGGCCGGCGAAGGGGCCGTCGTTGATGCGGAAGGTCATGGCCAGCGTCGGCGGATCGATCGGCTCGGCGGGCAGCGGCTGGTCGACCTCGGGGGCGGCGATGGTGTCGGCGACGGTGGCACGGGCAAGGCCGGCGACGGCGACGATGTCGCCGGCGGCGGCCTCGTCGATGGGGACGCGGTCGAGGCCGCGGAAGGCAAGGAGCTTGGCGATGCGGCCGCTCTCGACGAGATTGCCGTCGCGGCCGATCGCCTTCACCGCCATGTTGGCGCGCACGCTGCCGGCGGTGATCCGTCCGGTGAGGACGCGGCCGAGATAGGGATCGGCTTCGAGCGTGGTGGCGAGCATGCGGAAGGGGCCGTCCGCGATCGCGGGGGCGGGCACGTGGGCGAGGATGAGGTCGAACAGCGGCGCCGTCGACGTCCTCGGTCCCTCCGGCGAGGGCGCCATCCAGCCTTGCTTGGCGGAGCCGTAGAGCACCGGGAAATCGAGCTGGGCGTCGCTGGCGTCGAGGGCGGCGAAAAGGTCGAAGACGTCGTTGAGCACCTGCTGGTGACGCTCGTCGGCGCGGTCGATCTTGTTGATGGCGACGATCGGCTTGAGGCCGCGGGCGAGCGCCTTCATCAGCACGAACTTGGTCTGTGGCAGCGGCCCCTCGGAGGCGTCGACCAGCACGATGGCGCCGTCGACCATGTTGAGGATGCGCTCGACCTCGCCGCCGAAGTCGGCGTGGCCGGGCGTGTCGACGATGTTGATGCGGGCGCCCTTCCAGGTGAGCGAGGTCACCTTGGACAGGATGGTGATGCCGCGCTCGCGCTCGAGATCGTTGGAATCCATCGCCCGCTCGGCCACCCGCTGGTTGTCGCGGAAGGCGCCGGAGTGGCGCAGAAGCGCGTCGATCAGGGTGGTCTTGCCGTGATCGACGTGGGCGATGATGGCGACGTTGCGCAGGTCCATCGGGCGGGCTCCGGGCGATCGGCGGGCACTATGCAGGCAGGCGCGGCAAACGCAATCGGCGGCCTCAACCGGCGGCGCGACTGCCGCGTGGCGGCGAAGCGGCCGCCTCGGCATCGTCGACCATCATGAACTCGGCCAGATTCTCGCGGCTGACATAGCCGACCAGGCGACCGTCGTCGCCGACCACCCCGACCTCGCGGGCGGAGGTCTCCTGCATCAGGCGGACCGCCAGCTCCAGCGACTGGCCGGCGCGCACGGTCGGCACGTCGCGGGTCATGACGTCGAGCACCGGCGTGCCCGGGCCGGTCGCCTTGAGCGCCCTGATCATGTCGTCGCGGCTGAGGAAGCCGCGCAGGCGGCCGCCGCCGTCGATGACGGGGAATTCGCGCTGGGTGGTGCGGATCAGCGCTTCGGCGGCCTCGTCGACGGTCGCCTGGGTGCCGAGGCTTTCGAAGCTGCGCACCATGGCGCGATCGACCACGGCCTTGCGCGACGCCTCGCGCAGGCCCGCCTCACCGGCCTCGCCGGCGGCGGCGAGGTAGATGAAGATGGCGATGAAGACGAGGATGGCGTCCGCGCTGATCAGGCCGAAGAAGCCGAAGGCGAAGGCGAGGGCCTGGCCGATGCGGGCGGCAAGCTGGGTGGCCCGCCGGCGGCCGAGGCGAAAGGCGAGGAGGGCGCGCAGCACCCGGCCGCCGTCCATGGGAAAGGCCGGTATCAGATTGAACACGACCAGGATGACGTTGACGGTGACGAGGCGAACGACGAAGGCGGGGTGGGGGTCCTCGAGCGCAGCCAGTACGGCGCGGTCGAAGTGGCCGTGGAAGAGGACGATGAGAGCAATCGCGATGATGACGTTGACCAACGGGCCGGCGACGGCGATGGCGATCTCCTCCACCGGGTTGTCGGGAATGCGCGACAAGCGCGCCAGTCCGCCGATCGGCAGAAGGGTGATGTCGGGCGTGGTGATGCCGTAGGTGCGCGCGACGAGGGCATGGCCGAGCTCGTGCAGGACGACGCAGGCGAACACCGCCACCACGAACAGCACCGTCTGCAACGCCTCGCCGGGGCCGCCGTCGTAGTAGCCGGACACGGCGAACCACGCGAGCAGGATGAGGAACGTCAGGTGGATGCGGATCTCGCTGCCGGCAATCCGCGCGATGGTGATCGACCACGGCATGGTCAGGATGTGGGTACGGGTGGCGCCGGGCGCAATCGCCTCAGCCGGCGGCCGTTTCGGGTGCCGGCGCCCGTTCCAGCCCGCCCCCCTCGGCGAAGAGCTTGTCGACGGCGGCGGCCGGCAGCGGCGGGCTGAACAGGAAGCCCTGCGCCTCGCTGCAGCCGCGCTCGCGAACCCGGGCGAGCTGATCCTCCGTCTCGACTCCGGCGGCGCTGGTGGCGATGCCCAGATTGCGGCCGAGATCGATGATCGCCTTGGCGGCGAGCGCGCCGCTGCCCTGACAGGACAGGTCGTGGACGAGCGAGCGGTCGATCTTGATCCGATCGAAGGGGAAAGCGCGCAAATAGCTCAGCATCGAGCTGCCGGTGCCGAAATGATCGACAGAAACGCGCACGCCGATCTCGTGCAGCCGACGCAGGATGTCGAGGTTGGGCGCCGGGTCGGCGTAGAGCACCGATTCGGACAGTTCGAGCTCGAGGCGCCGAGGCGGCAGGTGCGAGCGCGCGAGCGCGGCGCGCACGTGCTGCAGGAGAGTGCGGTGGCGGAACTGGGCGGCGGAAACGTTGACGGTAACGACGACGTCGTCGGGCCAGCCGGCCGCCGCGGCGCAGGCCTCGCCGAGAACCCACTCGCCGATGGGAACGATGAGGCCGGTTTCCTCGGCGACCGGGACGAACTCGGCCGGGGCGATGGTGCCGCGCGTCGGGTGGTACCAGCGGATCAGGGCCTCCAGTCCGGCAACGCGGTTGCGCTCGAGGCTGAAGAGAGGCTGAAACACCAGCCGGAACTGGCCCTCGGCGATCGCCCGACGCAGCTCCAGCTCAAGCACACGGCGCGTCTGCAGGGCGGCGTCCATGCCGGGCTCGAAGAAGTGATAGGCGCCGCGGCCGTCGCCCTTGGCGCGATAGAGGGCGAGATCGGCGTTCTGCAGCAGCGTGTCGGGGTCGGCCCCGTCGCCGGGTGCCACGGTGATGCCGACGCTGGCGCCGATCATGACGTTCTGGCCGTCGTAGACGAAGGGCTCGGCGATCTGCCTGACGACTCGCTCGGCGAGCAAGGCGGCGTCTTCGGGCTCGGTGAGCGTGTCGGTCAGCACGGCGAACTCGTCGCCGCCGAGACGCGCCACCACATCGCTTTCACGGCACGAACCGCGCAGCCGGTCGGCGACCATCTTGAGGACGGCGTCGCCGACGGCGTGACCGAGGGTGTCGTTGACGGCCTTGAAGTGATCGAGATCGACGGCGAGCACGGCCATCACCTGGCCGTGCCTGATCCTGGCTTCGGCGGCCTTCATTTTCTCCTGGAACACCAGGCGATTGGGCAGGTCGGTGAGCGGGTCATGGCGGGCGAGACGGCGGATGCGCATCTCGGTCGAGCGTTGCTCGGTGATGTCCTGGTGGCTGGACACCCAGCCGCCGTCGGCCATGGGATGATGCAGGACGGCGATGACGCGACCGTCGTGGAACTCGGTGGTGGCGCGGGCCTCGTCGCGACGTGCGGCCAGATCGAGCTGGGCACGGATAAAGGCCTGACCGCCGCCGAGCGGAGCGGGATCCCGGTCGGCACGGTAGGCGAGGATGTCGGTGAAGAGCGTCCCCGGGCGCAGCAGGTCGGGCGGCAGGCCATGGAGTTCGACGTACTTGTCGTTGCAGATGACCAGGCGCCGGTTGGCGTCGAACATCGACAGGCCCTGCGGCATGTTGTTGACCGCGGCGGCGAGGCGCATGTTCTGCTGACTGAGCTCGCTCTCGCGGGCGCGCAGCGCCTCGATCCGTCGGATATCCTCGCTGATGTCCTCGTGGATCACGACCCAGCCGAGGCCGGGCGTCCGGGTGTAGCTGGTCCTGATCGTTCGTTCGCGGATGAGCTTGTCGTAGCGGCCGACCTGCGCCGGGTCGCAATTGGCGCGCAGACGATCGCGGTAGATGCGAAACAACTCGTCGGGCATGACGTCGGGATGATTGCCGGCCGCGATGGTCAGTTCGCAGATGGCGAGCAACGACATGCCGACGTGGATGCGCTCGGGCGGCAGGCCGTAGATCTCGGAATAGCGCGCGTTGCACAGGACGAGGCTGTAATCGTCGTCCCAGATCGAAAAGCCGTAGGGCATGCTTTCCAGAGCGGCGTTCAGTTTTGCCGCGTCAGCCGACCGCCCAACGCCCGTCGAATGCATTACAACCCCGCTGCGCGTGAGAAGAGGGGGGCAACATCGCACCGGCACGCTTAACGCACGATTAAGTGGCTCGTCGGTCTAACCATCTGACTAGACAGTAAAATTTGCTATGGGCGGGCGACCGCCTCAGCGGCTGGCACGATCGCGGGCGGCCAGCGTGCGCAGCCTCAGCGCGTTCAGCCGGATGAAGCCGGCGGCGTCCTTCTGGTCGTAGGCACCGCGGTCGTCCTCGAAGGTGACCAAGGCGCCCGAGTAAAGCGACTGCGGACTCTTGCGGCCGACCACCGCGACGCTGCCCTTGTAGAGCTTGAGGCGGACGGTGCCCTCGACGCGGGCCTGGCTGTCGTCGGCCAGCGCCTGGATCATCCGGCGCTCGGGCGAGAACCAGAAGCCGTAGTAGACGAGTTCGGCGTAGCGCGGCATCAGCCGATCCTTGAGATGGGCGGCCTCGCGGTCGAGGGTGAGCGACTCGATGGCGCGGTGG
>CAZSWL010000129.1:0-3537 GCA_964610725.1 uncultured Bauldia sp. | reverse complement strand
CGCTTGACCACGTTGCTGACGCCGTCGAGGATCTCGCCGGAGATGTCGCGCAGGCGGGTGACCTGATCGCCGAGCTCGTTGGCCGAAAGCTGCGTGGCCTCGACGGCGTGGGCGATGGCGGTGGTGAATTCGTTGGAGCGGGCGCCCAGCTGTCCCTCGATCTTGCCGAGGTTCTCGGAGGTCGAGGTGAGCAGGCTGTTGAGCAGATCGTTGGAGTGGTCGAGCCGCTCGGCGATCTCGCCGACCTCCTTGCGCAGCCGCTCGTTGGTCTCGACGAAGCTCGTCGCGACGCGGTCGCCACTGGCGATGAGGGTGCGGGCGGCCTCCTCGCTGCGACTGACAACCATCTCGACGATGTCGGTGCCGCGCTGATCGAGGGTCTTGAGCAGGGCGTTGGAGCGGCCGTCAAGCAGTGAGGCGAGCTCGCCCGAGCGAGCGCCGAGGACGTCGTTGAACTCGCGCGTGCGTTGCTCGAGCGCCTCGGTGACGGCGTTGGCGCGGGCGCCGAACATGCCCTCGATCTCGTTGATGGCACGGCCGAGGATGGTCGAGGATTCGGAGGCGGCCGCGCGCAGGGCGCGGGTCGCCTCGTTCGATTCGGTCACCAGGCGCTCGGTGACCTCGTTGACCGCATCACGCACGGCGGTGGCGACGTCGGTGCTCTTGCCGGCGAGCGAATCGGTGATGGCGGTGGCGCGCTCGCTGAGCGTCTCGGCAAGCGCCTCGATGCGCGAGCTGAGCTGCCCGCCGACCTCGATCAGACGATCGTCGATGACGGCGGCGAATTCGCTCTGTCCGGAGGTGAAGGTCTCGGCGATCTCGCGGGTGCGCTCGATCAGGGTCTGGTTGATCTGCCGCGACCGGTGGTCGAGGGCCTCGGCGATGCGATGGGCGTTCGATTCCAGCGCCTCGGAGACGTTCTCGATCCTGCCGCGAATGCCGTCGCCAAAGGCGGACAGCTTGCCGGCAAGCGATTCCTCCATGGCGGCCGTCTGCTCGGTGAGCGTGCCGATCAGCGCGGGGCCGCGCTCGTTGACCAGTTCGGCGATCTGGGCGAAGCGGCCGTCAAGCACCTCGCTCAGCTCGCTGGCGCGGGCGGCGATGACGTCGCCATAGCGGGTGCCCGATTCGACGATGCGCTCATGGATGGCGGTGCCGCGGCTTTCGATGGCGTCGGCAACCTCGGTGCCCGAGTTGATGATCTTCTCGTGAATGGTGACGCCGCGGCTTTCGATCGAATTGGCGACGTCGCGGCCGGAGGCGAGGATCTTCTGATGGATCGAGGCGCCGCGCGACTCGATGGCGTCGCCGACGTGCTGGGTCGCCTCGACGATCGAATCATAGATGGCGGTGCCGCGGCTCTCGATGGTGTCGGCGATCTCGCGGCTGGACGACAGGATGCGCTCGTGGATGGAGGCGCCGCGGCTCTCCACCTCGTTGGCGATCTGGCTGCCCGATTCGACGATGCGCTGGTGGATGGAGTTGCCCTGATCGATGATGCGGTCGGCGATCGAGGTGCCGGAGTCAATGATGCGCTCGTGAATGGCGCCGGCGCGGGTGGTGACGGTCTCGGCGATCTCGTTGCCCGAGGCGATGATCGTCTCGTTGATCTTCATGCCACGCACCGCGATCGCCTTGGCGACCTCGCCGCCGACCGAGGCGAGGCGCTGGGTCAGCTCGGCCGAGCGCTCGTCGAAGGTGTCGTAGACCGCCGTGGTGGCGGCGTTGATCACCTCGCGCAGGCCGGTGGTGCGCGTCTCGATCAGGTTGGCCATCGCCTCGCCGGTCGAGGCCAGGCGCTCGTTGAGCTCGGTGCCGTTGACCGATATCGATTCGAAGATGCGGTCGCCGGTGCGTGACAAGCGATCAGCCAACTCGCCACCGCGGGTGGTGATCGTCTCGGCGATGCGGCTGCCGGTCTCGTCGAGCTTGTCGGAAATCTCCTGACCGCGCAGGGCAAGGTCGACCAGCAGCGAATCGGCGTTGGATTTGAGGGCCTCGTTGACCTCCTTGACGTGGGACGAAATCGTCTCGGCGGCGAGGTTGCCCGACTCGGAAATCGAGCGCGTGATCTCCTCGGTACGTCCCTCGAAGCCGGCGATGAGTTCGCTGCCGACGGTGGCCAAAGTGTCGTTCACCTCGCGCCCGCGCTCGGAGATGGTGTCGGCCAGGGTGCGGCCGGTCGACGACAGCGTCTCGTTGATCTCGGCGGAACGGGCGAGCAAGGCGTCGGTGACGTCGCCGCCGGTCTGGGCGAGGGAAACGGCGACCTCGCTGACGGTGTCGGCGAGGCGGCCGACGAGATCCTCACCCCTGGCGGCCAGCTGATCCACCATGGTTTCGCCGGAGGAGGCCAGCGCGATGGTGATCTGCTCGCCGCGGTCGGTGAGGGCCGTGGCGATGCGGTTGCCGGCCTGGGTGACGTTGTCGGAAATCGATTCGGACGCGATGCGGAGGTCCTTGGACAGCGACTCCTGGGCGCTGACGATCGAGGTGCGGACGCGCTCGGAG
The DNA here is from genome assembly GCA_964610725.1 of uncultured Bauldia sp. Taxonomy (GTDB): domain Bacteria; phylum Pseudomonadota; class Alphaproteobacteria; order Rhizobiales; family Kaistiaceae; genus JBBDMC01. The sequence goes on along the minus strand of CAZSWL010000129.1, from coordinate 1,026 downwards.
TTGATGACGATGGCCTCGCGCTGACCAGCGAGATCGTCGATGAGGCCGCGCATGCGCGTCTCGTTGTCGGAATACGAGCGCTCCAGCGCGGCGACCTCGTTGTGGACGAGCAGCTCGAGCTCGCCGGCGCGGGCCAGCGCCCGCTCAATCCCGTCGCCGACCGCTGCGACCTCGCGGCGGATGGCCTGGCTCACGTTGACGACGGCGTCGGTGGCAATGTCTTCCGGCTCCGACAGGCGGGCGGCGACCTCGGTGATCGAGCGGGCGACGTGACGCATCTCCTGAGTGCGCCAGATCATGGAAGCGGTCGCCCAGATGAAGGCGATCGGCACGAACAGGAACAGGCCGACGTTGAGGATACGGGTGGTGGCGAGGGCGTCGCTCTGGCTGAACAGGCCCGAGGACAGGCCGTAGACGAGGACGACCACCGCCCAGACAAGCGACAGCGCGGTCGCGGTGGGATAGATCAGGCGCGAGGGACGGCGCTGATAGGCGTAGGCCTGGGCGCCGGGCAGACGGCGGTCATCGTTGGCGGCGAAACGGCCACGGCCGGCCGCCCGCGGCAGCGCCTTGTGGGGAGCGCGGGGCGGTTCCTCGTCGTCGTAGTCGGGCGAGGGCAGGCGTTCGGCCTCTTCAGCCGGGGCCCGCTCGCCGGCGCGGCGTGCTTCATCATGGCGACGCGGGGGCTGATCGATGCGGCGTGGCGGCGCCGGCGTGCGTGGAGCCTCGGGACGGCGACGCAAATCGGCACGGCGGCCCGGCTCGGCCGGCGGCCGCGGTTCGGGTCGACGCTCGCGGCGGGCGCCGGCAGCGCGTTCCGGCTCGACCTCGTCCTCGGGGTTGAAGTCAAGCCGCAACGCCTCCTCAACGGCGGACAATGCCGCATCGTTGGGATTCTTCGTCCTTGGATTGGTTGCCATGCTTCCGCCTCGCGTCCGTACCCAAAACCACGTCGGCCGCTTTGCCGGCCGATGCTCGGCCGACAAGCACGCAAGAACGTCCACAGAAAGGAGATGTGTGCGTGCG
>CAZSWL010000128.1:0-7404 GCA_964610725.1 uncultured Bauldia sp. | reverse complement strand
TGCCAACAGTGCTTGCGAGAATAAAACATTCGCTGCGCAGAGAGACTGACTTCTCTCGTCGCCGATCGCCGGCAAATGAAGTATCCATCGGGTTCGTCCGAATGCTGCACTTGGTTGTCGGGCGCCAGCGCCGGAGGTGCTCCTGCTGAGCTTCAGCGCGTGGCCGGCAGCGCGAGCCCAGCCAGATCCATCGCTCAACCGCCGCTCGTGCCGGGTTTGAGCCCTAGGCGCTTTGTCGGCGGCTCGACGAGCGAGCAGGAAAGGCGCTGACCCCGGACGGTTGCCGATTGTCTCGCGCTGTCGGAATGTGCGGGCGGCGCGAAGGCGACATCAGCCTTCAAGCTCCAAGCGGTGCTCGATGCCGTTGGCGAGCCCCTGCAGGATCAGGCAGCAAGATGCGGCGCCGGGGTCAACAACGCCCCGCGATCGCTCGCCGAGGCGGCTCGACCGACCGACCTTGGCGACCATGTCAATGGTGCTGTCGCGGCCCGTTTCGGCGGCGGTCTTCATCGCCTCCAGCGCCGCCGCGAAGTCGGCGCCGGCAGCGAGCGCTCCGTCGAAGGCTTCGAGCGCCGGCACGAAAGTGTCGAGCAAGGTCTTGTCGCCCACTTCGGCCGATCCGATCGCGCGAACGCCGTCAAGACCGGCACGCAACATGTCGGCGAAGGCGCCGGCGTCGATTTCCTCCTTGCCCGCGATCGCATCGGCCATGTCGGAGAACATCATGCCGTAAAGCGGCCCCATTGAGCCGCCGATTTCCGACATCAGAACGTCGGAGAGCGTCTGCATGGCCGCGTCGAGCGTTGTCGCGTCGTTCTCGATGCGCTGGGCGGCGCGGTCGAAGCCCTTCGCCATGTTGATGCCGTGGTCGCCGTCGCCGATCTTGCCGTCGATCGCGCTGAGATAGGCCTTGTTCTCCACGATGATCGCCGCCACTTCCCTGATGATCTCGCCCGATCCGGCATTACGGATGGCCCGCATTTGAGCCCCCTTCAAAATCCCGGGCAGGCGGCTTCGGCGTCAAGCAGCGCCTTCAGCTCGTCGTCGAGCGCCATGACGGTGAGCGTCACGCCGACCATTTCCAGCGAGGTGAAATAGTCTCCCACGAAGGCGCGATAGACCTTGAGTCCGCGCGCGGCGATCTGCGTCTCGATGCGGTCGTAGAGCACGTAGAGCTCGTTGCGCGGCGTCGCGCCGAGGCCGGAAACGAGCACGGCCACCTCAGTGGCCTGCGGCAGGTCGCGGTCGTCGAGCACGACCTCGACCATGTCGTCGGCGACGGCGTTGGCGGGCTTCAGGTCCTCCACCCGCGTGCCGGGCTCGCCATGGTGGCCGATCCCGACCTCCATCTTGCCCGGCTCGACCTGGAAATTCGGGTGCCCGACGGCGGGCAACGTGCACGGCGCCAAGCCGACGCCGATCGACCTGCAATTGTCGATTGCCTTCTGCGCAGTAGCGATGACCTCCGCGAGGCTGGCACCTGTCGCCGCCTTCGCGCCGCCGATCTTCCACATGAGGACCTCGCCCGCGACGCCGCGCCGCTTCTCGCGCTCGCCCGGCGGGGCGGAGCAAACGTCGTCATTGGCGACGACCGTCCGGACCTCGATGCCGTCCTTGGCGGCCATCTTGGCAGCCATCTTGACGTTCATGTTGTCGCCGGCGTAGTTGCCGTAAAGCACGGCAACACCGGCGCCGCCGTCGGCGGCCTTGATCGCGTCGAGAAAGCTCTTGGCGGTGGGTGAGGAAAATATCTCGCCGATGGCAACAGCGTCGACCATGTTGCGTCCGGTATAGCCGATGAAGGCGGGCTCGTGCCCCGAACCGCCGCCGGTCACGATGCCGACTTTGCCCTTCACCGGCGCTGCCGCGAATACCACCACGCGCGGATTGTTGCTGTCGAGACGAACCAGATCGGAATGTGCCTTCACGAAGCCGCGGACGGTCTCGTCGACCAGATTGTCGGGATCGTTGATGAACCTTTGCACTGCCTTCGAGCCTCCCCGTCACTTCACGGTGAAGCCGCCATCGACGAGAAGGTCGGCTCCGTTGATCATGTCCGATGCGCCGGATACGAGGAACACCGCCGCGGCGGCGATCTCTTCCGGCTCCGCGAACCGCCCGGTCGGGATTTGCGCCTTCATGGCCTCGCCCTTGGGCCCGGCCCAGGCCTTGCGGCCGAGTTCCGTCAGCACGACGGTTGGTGAGATCGTGTTGACGGTGATGCCGTGCTTTCCCCATTCGAGCGCCATGGTCTTGGTCATGCCGATCACGGCGAATTTCGAGGCGCAATAGGCGACGTGCCCGTCGATCGCGATCGATCCCGCCTGCGAGGCGAGGTTGACGATCTTGCCGCCCTTCTGCGCGATCATGCGTCTGCCCACGGCCTGTGCCATCAGGAAGCTGCCGGTCAGGTTGACGTCAAGTGTCCGCTGCCAAGCCGAAAGCGTGATCTCCTCGCAAGGCGCAAGGTCGGCGATGCCGGCCGAGTTCACCAGGATATCGATGCGGCCCATTTCCGACTCGACCGCCGCCACGGTGGCTTCGACGCTCCGAGCGTCCGCGACGTTGCAGGTCCAGGCCTTCGCGTCCTTGAGCGCCGCGGCCTTCGCCTTCACCGCCTCTTCGTTCAGGTCGAGCAGCGCAAGCCGGGCGCCCTTCTCGGCGAAGGCGTCGGCGATCGCGGCGCCGATGCCGGAAGCAGCGCCGGTGATGACCGCGACCTTGCCGGCAATGGAGAAATTCAAGTCGATTGTGTGAGGGGCAGGCATCGGACCTTATTCCTTGGTTGTCAGCTGCGTTCTGCTTTCATCGGTCTCTCCCGGCATCTTGGCGTGCCAAGAACGAGCGTCAGAGCGCTCGCCCCGTATCGGCGTCAAACACATGCGCCCGCTCCAAATCCGGTCTCACGGCGAGAGGCTGGCCGGGTTTCAACATGCGCCTTTCGCCGGTGATGGCGCAAAGGTCGCGCTCCTCGAACTGGCAAAAGACGTGAATCTCAGGTCCCGTCGGTTCGATGACGGACACCGTGGTCTGAATGCCGTCGCTCTCCGCTATTTGCAGATGCTCCGGCCGGATGCCGAAGACGACGCGCTGGCCGACGCTGAGACGGTCGCGCGCCGGCAGCGTGACGATGTTTCCGGCCGCCGTTCGCATGGCCGGCTGCTGCCCGTTCTGGGTGACAACGCCGTGAATGAGGTTCATCGACGGCGAGCCGATGAACTCCGCCACGAACAGATCGGCCGGCTTGTCATAGACTTCGAGCGGCATGCCGATCTGCTCTATCACGCCGGAGCGCATGATGACGATCACGTCGGCCATCGTCATGGCCTCGATCTGGTCGTGGGTGACATAGAGCGTCGTCGTCTTCAGGCGCTGGTGCAGCCCCTTGATCTCCGTGCGCATCTGGACGCGAAGCTTGGCGTCGAGATTGGAGAGCGGCTCGTCGAACAGGAACACTTCGGGATTGCGAACGATCGCGCGGCCCATTGCGACGCGCTGGCGCTGTCCGCCCGACAACTGGCGTGGATAGCGGTTAAGAAATTCCTTGAGATTGAGGATCGAGGCGGCCCAGTTGATCTTCTCTTCGATTTCCGCCTTGGGTCTTTTGCGCAGCTCGAGCGCAAAGCCCATGTTCTGCCTGACGGTCATGTGCGCATAGAGCGCATAGTTCTGGAACACCATCGCGATGTTGCGGTCCTTGGGAAGAACCGCGTTGACCACCTTGTCGCCGATGCTCACGGTGCCTGCGGTGATCGGCTCCAGCCCCGCGATCATCCTGAGAAGCGTGGACTTTCCGCAGCCGGACGGCCCGAGCAGCACGACGAACTGACCATCGCCGATATCCAGCGACAGGTCGTGGATCACCTGCACGTCGCCGTATCTCTTGACGATATTGCGTGCGGCGACCGACGCCATTCCACTGTCCTTGTTTCGTGCCTGAGGTGTCCGCCGGCGCGCTGGGCGCCGGCGGACCCCAGCTTTGAGTTTAGCGCAGACCGGCGTCAGCGACCTTCTGGTTGATGGTCTTGGCGAGCGCGTTCATGCAGGCCTCGGCGCTGCCGTTATAGGCCTGGCCCGTCAACAGCTTGCCCAACTCGACCGGAATGTCGTTGTTGGACAGCTCGGCCCAAATCGGCATATCGGGCTCTGACCCCATGTCGTTGTTGATGGTCCACTTGATGGCGTCGAAGTGGCGGGTCGTGCCGGGGCCGACGACGGCCTTCGCCTTGACGCGCGGATCCTCGAACGACGAAAGCCGCATCGGCGAGGCGCCGCCGCCAAGCGTCGACACGCGCGCCATGATGTCCTTCGAGCAAGCCCACTGCATGAAGATCCACGCCGCTTCCTTGTGCTTGGAGTACTGGGAAAGCGCGATGACCGAGCCGCCCTGATGGCCGATCGCGGGAATCTCGCCGAATCCAGCCTCCGAGATCGGACGGCGCCCCGGGACTTCCTTCGGCGGATGTGTCGCCTGCATCAGGCCCTTGACCTTGGACGTGTCGGAATCAAAGCCCGGGAAGAACTCGCCCCAGGAGATCAGCATGGCGGCCTGGCCCTGCTGTATCGACTGGCCTTCACCGTCCCAAGTCCAGGTTACCGCCGCCGGCGGCGCGTTCTTCACCAGCTCCTGATAGTACTGCAGGCCGACAATCCCCTGCTCGTCGTTGCCGGAGAACATCTTGTCCTTGGTGAAGATCGAACCGCCATGGCCCCACACGAATGCCGTCCAGTCGCATTCGAGCGAATAGTGGCCCGACTTCGCCTGGCAGGTGTTGCCGTAGATGCCATTGCCCTTTTCCGCCTCGGTGATCGCCTTCACCGCCGCCAGGTACTCTGTCACGTCCGTCGGCACCTTGATGCCGTGCTTGTCGAGAATGTCCTGGCGATACATCAGGATGAAGATCGGGATGTCGAACGGAATGCCGACCATCTTGCCGTTGTACATCGCGATGCCGTCGACCAGCGGCTTGGAGAAGTCGTTCCAGTCGAAGTCCGGCATCGCCAGCTCGGGCCTGTCCTTGTAGTACTGGGTCGGGTCGATCGTGTCGTTGGCGAAGGTCGCGATCCACGACTGGTCGAGATAGTAGAGGTCGTAGGTGCCGAGCTGGCCCTGCACGTCCTGCGTCGCCTTGGCGAGCACCTGCTCAAGCGGCACGATCTCCACTTCCACCTCGATGCCGGTCAGCTTGGTGAACTCTTCCTGTGCAAGCTGGTTGGCCACGATCGAGGGCGGCGTCGCTTCGGTCGAATAGCGGATCTTGCTGCCGGAGTACTTCCCGCCGACCTCCTTGAGCCATTTCGAGATGTCCGCCGGTGCCTGGGCCTGCGCCGCCTCGGTGCCGAGACCGAGAAGACCCCTCGACGGGCGCCCAAGTCCGAGCATGGAGCCGGAAAATGCGCTGAAGCCGACGCCGGCCAGCGCCATCTTCTTCATGAACTCGCGTTTGGAGATGCGCCGTGCCGTGAAGTCGTTACAGGCATCGACGATGAAGGTTTTCTTGTCATGTTCACGAAAACTCATGTGTTCTCTCCCTTGAGTTTACAGTGACGCGCGGAGCGCGCCGATCTGTCCGATAGTCACTCCTTCAATGAGCCGAGGGTCAGGCCGCGGACGAGATGCCTTTGAACCAGCAGGATGAAGACGAAGGCCGGCAGGATCGCCGAGGTGCCGAGCGCAGTGATGTAGCCCCACTCCGTGCCCGTAGAGGTCACGAACGTGGATATCTTGACCGGCAGGGTGCGGATCGAGGTCGTCAGGAACAGCGACAGCAGGAACTCGGTCCACGAGAAAATGAAACACAAGACGGCCGTTGCGGCGACGCCGCCGCGCACCATGGGCAAGACCACGCGCCGGAAGCTCTGCAACCGCGTGGCGCCGTCGATCATTGCCGCCTCGTCGACGTCCTTGGGAACGTCATCGAAAAAGGACTTCAGCAGCAGCACCGCGAGCGGCAGGTTGATCAGCGTATGCGCAAGGATCAGCCCGGTCCTGCTGTCCAGCAAATCCATGTTCCGGAACATGAACATGATCGGGATGACGATAGCGATCGGCGGCAAGAAGCGCTGCGACAGGATCCAGAAGATGAAGTGCTGCTTGCCGCGGATCGGCATGCGCGACAGCCCGTAAGAGGCAAGCGTCGCGAGAAGGATGGTGAGAAAAGTGGAGCCGACGGCAACGACGATCGAGTCGATGATCGTCTCGCGCGAATCGTAGGAGCTCGCCCCGCCGGCACCGTACGTGCCGCCGGACTCGATGGCACGTGCCACGCGTGACTGGCCGAGCAGCGTCACGCGGTAGTTCTGGCTCGTGGGCTGAAAGTCGACATAGACCGGGCCGTCCTTGTTGAAGATCGCCGAATAGGGTTTGATCGACGACAGGCCCCACCAGAAGATCGGAAATATGAAGATCAGGACTATCAGGCCGGCGGCCACGTCGCGCAGGGTTCTGAAGGCGAACGACCGTTCCATCAGAACTTCACCTTGAAGAGCAGGACGAAGACGTTGGCGACGACGACGATGATGATCAGCGTCAACAGCGACAAGGTCGCCGCGTAGGGAAAGTTGCCGGTCATGAAGATGCGCCCCGCATAGGCAGACATCGTCTCAGTGACGGTGCCCGGTCCCCCCGACGTCATGACGTAGATGTAGTCGAAGATGCGGAAGAGATCGACGCCGCGGATCAGAACGGCTACCGCGATCACCTTCGAGAGCATCGGCAGGGTGAGGCGCCGGAACGCCTGAAATGCGCTGGCGCCGTCAATGGCCGCCGCCTCGAAGGGCTCCTTGGGCAGTGACCGCAGTCCGGCGAGCATGATCAGCACCATAAACGGCGTCCATTGCCAGATATCGGCGAGCAGCACGCCGGCAAGCGCAGTTGAACCGGTGGCGAGGATCGGATCTTGCGGGGACAAGAGGTGCAGCTTGTAGAGGTTCTGACTGATCCACCCGAACGAGCCGTCTTCCATCAGCAGGAACATCATGCCGGTGACGGCGGGCGGCACGACGAGCGGCAGCGTCATCAGCGCGCGCAAGACGCCGTAGCCGCGCCGGTCCTGGTCGAGCAGCAAGGCGAGGGCAAGGCCGAGCGCCAGCTCAATGGCGAGCGCGACGGCGGTATAGGTGAAGGTCACCTGCAGCGCGTTCCAGACGCGATCGTCGCCCAGCGCGTGCGCCCAATTCTTGAACCAGACGAACTCGTCGACTCGCTTGATCAGGTTACGGCGGTGGAGCGACAGCCAGGCGGCATAGAGCAGCGGGTAGATGCCGAAGACGAGCAGCATGGCGGTCAGCGGCGCAAGCCAAGGAAACGGATGCTCCGACGTCATCCAGCGCGGCAGTGCGAATCGCCATCGCGTCGCGGACGTATCGATAGCGGCAGTTCGGGTCAAACCCGTGCTCCTTGCC
>CAZSWL010000127.1:0-2950 GCA_964610725.1 uncultured Bauldia sp. | reverse complement strand
GCGAGGAGCTCGACTGGACCTTGTCGGTGCTTTTCGATGCCATGGGCGCCCTGTCGAGCAACTTCAACGACACGCCGGCGGAGGCCTCGCGCGCCTACGACAAGGACCGCGATGGCTTCGTCATCGCCGGCGGCGCCGGCGTCGTCGTCCTTGAGGAGCTGTCCCATGCCAAGGCACGCGGCGCCCGCATCTACGGTGAGGTCGTCGGCTACGGCGCCACCTCCGATGGTTTCGACATGGTGCAGCCGTCCGGCGAGGGTGCCGAGCGCTGCATGCGTATGGCTCTGGCCAATGTTCACGACAAGATCGGCTACATCAATCCGCACGCCACCTCGACGCCGGCGGGCGACGGCCCCGAGATCAAGGCCATCCGCAACGTCTTCGGCGGAGCGGAAAATTCGCCGCCGATTTCAGCGACCAAATCGCTGACCGGTCATTCCCTCGGCGCCGCCGGCGTCCAGGAGGTCATCTATTCGCTGCTGATGATGAACAACGGCTTCATCTGCCAATCGGCCAACATCAAGGAAATCGACCCCGAATTCGCCGACATGCCGATCGTCCGCGAGCGCATGGACGGCATCGAGGTCAACACCGCCCTTTCCAACTCCTTCGGCTTCGGCGGCGCCAATGCATCGTTGGTCCTGCAGCGATACAACGGTTGAACCGCGGGCGCGGAGAAGGCGATGGCGACTGGCGTAATGGGTGGCAAGCGCGGCCTGATCATGGGGGTCGCCAACGACCATTCGATCGCGTGGGGGATTGCCAGGCGGCTTGCCGCGGCAGGCGCCGAATTGGCCTTCACCTATCAAACCCCGGCTCTCGGCAAACGGGTCGCGCCGCTGGCGAGGTCGCTCGGCTCTGACCTGGTACTGGCTTGCGATGTCGGCTTGCCTCCCGACGCCAACGACCCGGCCTCGCTGGATTCGATGTTTGCCGCGCTTGCCCGCCGCTGGAGCACGATCGATTTCATCGTCCACGCTGTCGCCTTTTCCGAGAAGGCCCAGCTCAAGGGCCGCTACGCCGACACCACGCGCGACAATTTCGTGCGCACGCTGCTGATCTCGTGCTTCTCCTTCACCGAGGTCGCGCGGCGCGCAGCTCCGCTGATGGCCCACGGCGGCGCCATGCTGACTCTGACCTACGGCGGCTCGATGCGGGTGATGCCCAACTACAATGTCATGGGCGTCGCCAAGGCCGCGCTTGAGGCGTCGGTGCGCTATCTCGCGGTGGATTTTGGCGCCAGCAACATCCGGGTCAATGCGATCTCGGCCGGCCCGGTGCGCACGCTGGCCGGGTCGGGCGTCGCCGACGCGCGCCTGATGTTCGCCTACCAGAAGCGCAACTCGCCGCTGCGGCGCACCGTCACCATCGAGGAGATCGGCAACACCGCGCTTTACCTTCTCTCCGACCTTGCCTCCGCCGTCACCGGCGAGATCCACCACGTCGATTCTGGTTACCATGTGCTGGCGATGCCCCGCCTGGAAGAACTCAAGCTCATCGAGGCGGGCCAGGAACCCAATTCCCAGGCGGCCGAGTAACGGCGTCGAACGGACGCATCGCCGCCGCGGTTGCGATGGGCGGTGGCGCTGCTAATGTGGCGTCGCGGGGCGCGTTGAGTCAGGTGGCGCCAGGAATGACGGAGAGGTACCGACGCCCCCATCGCCGGCGCGTGCTGGCTCTTGCCGCCGGAGTCGCCGGCGGAATTTCCGCTCCGGCCGTCATCGCTGCCACGACGCCGATCACCTGGAAGATGGCGACCGCCTGGCAGAAAGGCGCGCCAGGTGTCGACGCCGCCGCCCGCCGGCTCGCCGATTCGATCGGGGCACTTTCCGGCGGCCGACTGATCATCCAGCCGTTTGCCGCCGGCGAGCTGGTCGTGCCCGACGATCTCTTCGATGCGGTCTCGGCCGGTACGGTCGAAGTCGGCCACGGCTCGTCGGCCGCGTGGCGCGACCGCGATCCCGCTTTCGACTTCTTCAGCGGCGTGCCGTTCGGCCTGCTCGGCCACGAGCACACCGGCTGGCTGCGCTTCGGCGGCGGCCAGGGACTGTGGGAGCGCGCCTACCAGCCCTTCGGCATTCTTCCCTTCCTCGCCGGCTCCTTCGGCATTCTGGCAGCCGGTTGGTTCCGCGATCCGATCGCCGGCCCCGACAGCGTCAAGGGTCTGGTCATGCGGGCCGACGGCCTCAGCGGCGAGGTCTGGCGCCGCCTCGGCGTCAAGGTCGTCAGCCTTGCCGGTGACGACATCGTGGCGGCCTTCAGCGACGGCAAGATCGCCGCCGCCCAGTGGTTGGGGCCGTGGAGCGACCACGCGCTCGCCCTGCAGCGGGCCGCCAAGAATTACTACATTCCCGGCTTTGCCGGTCTCGGCCGCACGATAGAATTGATCGTCAACCGAGCCGCCTATCAAGCGCTGCCCGACGACCTTCAGGCCGTGGTTGGCACGGCGGCAAAGGCGGCGGCGGCGGAGACCTATGCCGACTTCACCTACAACAACATCGCCTTCCTCAAGATGATCATCGAAGCCGGCGTCAACGTGCGCTCGCTGCCCGACGCGCTGGTCCACGCCGCCGGCGTCGAGGCTGAGGCTATGTTGAAGGAGATCGCCGCGACCAGCCCGGTGGCCGGCGAGGCCTACGATTCATTTGTGGCATTCCGCGCCGGCGCCACCGCCTTTGCCGTCCACGGGGACGCCGAGGCGCTGCGCATGCGCGCCGCCACCATCGGTGGCTGACACCCGCTCGCCGCCGCACTCTGCCAGCCGGCTTCTCGCTCAACGGCCGGTCTGCTAATAGCAGCGCCCCATGACGACCATCCCGCAACGACACATCCGCAACTTCGCCGTCATCGCCCACATTGATCACGGCAAATCAACGCTTGCCGACCGCCTCATCCAAATGACCGGCGGCCTGCCGGAGCGCGAGATGAAGGCGCAGGTGCTCGATTCGAT
>CAZSWL010000126.1:0-4204 GCA_964610725.1 uncultured Bauldia sp. | reverse complement strand
CCCATCCCGGTGGCGCTCTACGGCCTCGATCTGTTCCTCGCCGCCATCGCCTACTATGTCCTCGCCCGCGCCCTCGTCGCCGCCAACGGCCCCGATTCGCCCATCGCGCTGGCCCTCGGCCGCGACTTCAAGGGCAAGGTCTCGCTGCTCATGTACGCAGCGGCCGCGGTCGTGGCGTTTTTCTTTCCGCCGGTCTCGCTGGCGCTCTATGTCGCGGTCGCGATCATGTGGTTCGTGCCCGACCGGCGCATGGCGCGGGTCGCCCGCGACTGACGTCGGTGGCCGCGCGCCTTCTCGCCTCGCTCCTTTGCCTGTGGCTGGGTATCGCGCCGGCATCGGCTTCCGAGCGGATCGGCGTCGTGCTCCTCCACGGCAAGACGGGCACCCCCGCCGCCTTCACCACCCTGGCCGGCACCCTCGACGAGACCGGCTATCCGGTCGAGACGCCGGAGATGTGCTGGTCGGCGCGTCGCATCTACGATCGCCCGTTTGACGATTGCCTTGCCGACGTTGACGCCGCCGTTGCGCGGCTCGAGGCCGACGGCTTCGATCACATCGTCATCGGCGGCCACAGCCTCGGTGGTCTCGCCGCCCTCGCCTACGGCGCCACCCACCCCGGTCTCGCCGGCATCCTCGCCCTTGCCCCCGACGGCGAGCCGGCCGAATTCAACCGCCACCGCGCCGTGGCGGCGAGCGTCAAGAAGGCGCGGGTCCTGGTCAAGGCCGGCAAGGGCGATACCGCATCCGTCTTCACCGACCGGGTGCTCGGCCATGACTTCAAGGTGAGGGCGACGCCGCGCGCCTTCCTCTCTTTCCTCGGCGACGACAGCCCGCTGCTGCTGGCAAGGTCGCTGCCGAACCTCCGCGCGCCGCTGCTTTGGGTCGTCGGCGCCAGGGATTCCAGCCAGCGCAACGCCGCCGCCGCCTTCAAGCGCGCGCCGGCCAACCGCCTGAGCCGCTTCGTCACCGTCGACGCCGGCCACCTCGGCACGCCCGACGCCGCCAGCACGGCCATCCTCGACTGGCTGGATCGTCTCGCGGCCGAATGAGCCTCTAGCGCTCCCCGAGGCGGCGTCCTGCAGCGGCTGCCAGCTTGTCGGCGAAATAGGCGACCGTTTCGCAATAGACCGTCGACTTGTTCCACTGCTTGAGCACCGCGAAGTTTGCCGAGCCTTCGTCCCACGGCTTGCCGGCGTGCCAGCCGTAGCCCTTGAGGTAGTTGGCCGTCGAGGCGAGCGCGTCGGGCGCGCTCGTGATGAGATTGGCGTGGCCGTTGCCGTCGAAGTCGACCGCGTATTTCAGGTAGGACGACGGCATGAACTGGGTCTGGCCCATCTCGCCCGCCCAGGCACCGCGCATCTCGTCTGGCCTGAGGTCACCGCGCTCGATCAGCCGCAACGCGTCGGTGAGCTCCGTGCGAAACATCGCCGAGCGGCGGCAGTCGTAAGCGAGCGTCGCCAGCGCGGTCAGCGTCGGCAGGTTGCCGGAGCCGGCCCCGAAGCCGGTCTCCAGCCCCCAGATGGCGACGACGACCGGTCCGGGTACGCCGAAGCGATGCTCGATCCGGTCGAGCACGTCGGCATGCTGGTGCATCTTGGCGACGCCTTCGGCGATGGCGCCCGATGTCACGCGATGGGCGGAAAAGACGGCGAAGCTCTCGTGAAAGACGTGCTGGTTGCGGTCGAGATGGATGATGCGCGCGTCGTAGGAAACGTGGTCGAGCGCCGCGACTGCGCCGGCCGAAATTCCCTCGCTCGTGGCCTCCGCCTTGAAGTGGGCAAGCCAGCTCGCAAATCCCGCGGCGCCGTCGCCGCACTCCGCCGCGGTGGCCGGGGGAACAGCGACCGCGGCGAGGACCCAAGTCACAAGAAGCACAGCCAGCCCGCGCATTTACGCACCCGTCAGGTCGCCCGCGCCAATGTGCAGGGCCGCCCCGCCACCGTCAACGGCGATCGAGCGGCTACGCTGCGACCCGCGGCCCGGACCTACACCAGCCGGCTCTGTTCGACCGCCGCTGCGATGAACGAGGCGAACAGCGGGTGCGGGTCGAACGGCCGCGATTTCAGCTCCGGGTGATACTGCACGCCGATGAACCACGGATGGCCTTCGATCTCCACCGTCTCCGGCAGCACGCCGTCTGGCGACAGGCCGGCGAAGCGCAACCCATGCTGCTCGAGGCGGCCCTGGTAGTTGATGTTGATCTCGTAGCGGTGGCGGTGACGCTCGGAGATCTCGGTGGCGCCGCCGTAGATCGCCGATATCTGGCTGCCGCGCTTGAGCATCGCCGGGTAGGCGCCGAGCCGCATGGTGCCGCCGAGGTCGCTGTCGTGGTCACGCGTCTCCTTGACGTTGCCGCGCACCCATTCGGTCATCAGCCCGACCACCGGCTCCGGCGTCGGGCCGAACTCGGTCGAGCTCGCCTCGGCGATGCCGGCAAGGTTGCGCGTTGCCTCGATGATGGCGAGCTGCATACCGAAGCAGATGCCGAGGAACGGGACATGATGCTGGCGGGCAAAGCCGGCCGCGCTGATCATGCCCTCGGAGCCGCGCTGGCCGAAGCCGCCGGGCACCAGGATGCCGTCGACCCACTCCAGCCGCGGCGCCGGATTGCCGTCCTCCAGCGTGTCGGCCTCGATCCATTCGAGGTTGACCTTGACAGTGTTGGCGATGCCGCCGTGGTGGAGCGCCTCGACCAGTGATTTGTAGGCGTCCTTGAGGCCGGTGTACTTGCCGACCACGGCGATGTTGACCTCACCCTCGTGGTTGCGGATGGCGCGGCCGATCGCCGCCCAACGCGACAGGTCGGGCGGCGGCGCGTTGTCGATGGCAAAGGCGGCGAGCACCTCGTCGTCGAGCCCCTCCTCGTGGTAGGCGATCGGCACGTCGTAGATGTGCGGCACGTCGAGTGCCTGGATCACCGCCGACGGCCTGACGTTGCAGAACAGCGACAGCTTGCGCCGTTCTTCCGTCGGGATCGGCCGGTCGGCGCGCACCATCAGGATATCGGGCTGGATGCCGATCTCGCGCAGCGCCGAGACCGAATGCTGGGTCGGCTTGGTCTTGAGCTCCCCCGCCGACTGGATGTACGGCACCAGCGTCAAGTGGATGAAAACGGCGTGGTTGCGCGGCAGGTCGTTCGCGAGCTGGCGGATCGCCTCGAAGAACGGCAACCCCTCGATATCGCCGACGGTGCCGCCGATCTCGCACAGCACGAAGTCGAACGCCTCGTTGCCATCGAGGATGAACGATTTGATCGCGTCGGTGACGTGCGGGATGACCTGCACGGTGGCGCCGAGATAGTCGCCGCGTCGTTCTCTGGCGATGATGTCCCGGTAGATGCGGCCGGTGGTGATGTTGTCCATGCGGTTGGCCGGCCGCCCGGTGAAGCGCTCGTAATGGCCGAGATCGAGGTCGGTCTCGGCGCCGTCGTCGGTGACGAACACTTCGCCGTGCTGATAGGGGCTCATCGTGCCCGGGTCGACGTTGAGGTAGGGGTCGAGCTTCCTCAGCCGCACCCGGTAACCGCGCGCCTGCAGCAGCGCGCCCAGCGCCGCCGATGCGATGCCTTTGCCGAGGGAGGAGACCACGCCGCCGGTGATGAAGACATACCGCGCCATGGGCCTCGACTTTATCCCCTGCCCATCCGATTCGCTGAGTCGAAAATGGTCGCCTCCCACGGGGCCGGTCGCCGCGTCCGGCGGGTCGATCGTCGCGCCGGGGATCGGATCATCGCCGGTTCAACCTACTGCGAAGTCGGCACCTGCGGCCCGCTCGGCGCGGTGGTCCCTGCCGCGGGGGCCGTCTGGCCGGCGGGCGCGCCGCCCGGCGTCTGGCCTCCCGCCGCCGGTGCCTTGAGTTGATCGAGGATGCCGCCGCCCGACGTCGTCGGCGTGCCAGCCGGAGCAGTGACCGGCGCCGCGGGCGCCGGCGCCGGCGTGGTCGCCGGCGCAGTGGTGGTCGGCACCTGGTTGAGGATCGCCGACGGCGGCGCCTGGAAGCGGCTGTAGACCGTCAACGCGATCGACGTGACAAAGAAGGAGATGCCGAGAATCGTCGTCGCCCGGGTCAGCACGTTGCCCTGCCCGCGGGTGGACAGGAACGCATTGCCGCCGCCGATGCCGAGCGCCCCGCCCTCGGATCGCTGCAACAGCACGACCGCAACGAGCGCCACGATCACCATCAGGTGAATGACGATGATAACGGT
>CAZSWL010000125.1:0-11999 GCA_964610725.1 uncultured Bauldia sp. | reverse complement strand
CGATTCCGCCTGTACACGGAAGACGGCGGCGGTCGTATGTCACCGCCACTTTCTAGGAACCAGACGTTGGCGGCCGTTCGTGAGATATACGGTGGCGCCCCGCGTGGTTGAGACGTCGATAGCCCAATCCCATTGCAGATTGATCTTCTTGAAACGGTCGTCCGCAGCCTTGCGAGGGAAGAGATGTGCTGCCAGCGACGGCCGCCGACACGAAGATTCGGCTGCTGGTCATCATCGACACCTTTCGCTTGGTTTCAGCGGGTGGCGCGGGCTATGAGTACGTTCTTCAGAGACACGATTTCGAAGCCCGCATCGCGAAGAATCGATCCACAATCTTCTCGGGTCGAGCGTCCGTTGCGCTCAGCGCTGACATCCACCGCGACGATCTTTGTGTTCGTCAAAATGCCTGCGGCACCGCGCAGGACCTCCGGTTCGCTCCCCTGAGCATCGATTTTAAGTACCGCGACGGATGTGATTCCGAACTCGACAGCGAGGGAATCCAAGCGCTTGGTCTTGACAGACGATATTCTACTGTGTCCCCGCGCAGGCTTAACGAGTGAACTGTCAGCACTGCGAACGGCATTATAGAATTGGTGCGTGCCGTCAAAGTCGGCGCAGGCGACCCCTGCAATTGTTACACTCGATGAGCGTTTCAGATTGGCGGCAAGCGCCGCAGTGTTTCGGTGATCGGGGTCGATGGCCAAAACACGAGCACCGCGATTGGCGGCGAATAACGAGAATTCGCCGACGTTGGCCCCGACATCAATGACGAAGTCGTCGGCGGCAATCGTGTAGAGAACACCGCAGCCATACCGACGGGCCACCGTGTACAGGCGCGCGTCGTAGCCCCTCCGGTAAAGCCTTCGGCGCCCGCGTTCGACGAATGACAATGCCCTGCCATCGCTCCACTCAACCGCATACAAATCGGCAAAGAGCCGAACAATACGGCGCTGCTGGAAATCCGACACACCGAATGAAGCGATCGCGTTAAACACCCAGTCCATAGGCTGGAAGCCCGCCCGCAAAATCGGGCGGAAGTGGGGCTCACGCCGCGACCAATACGCGCGGGTTCGAGTCACCTGAGCGCACGATCTCAGTGGGAGGCGCGGACTGAGACATGCGCACTTGCAAGGAGAAGATCGGCTACGCGCAGCGGTCTAGCAGAGCCACGGGCGGTGCGGCGTCGCGGAGCGGACCTTGTCGATCCCTGCGTTTCGGAAGATCGTACAGTAGCGCCCGTCCACGCCAACGGCCACTAGGCGTTCCTCTCGCCCTGCAACCAATAATCGACGAGCCAGTCGGCCGGTCGCGTCGAGCGCCACCATTCGGCCCGGTAGCCGGCCAACGCCTCCTCCATGCTTGGCCTGCCGTGGAAACACACGACGCGGGCGTCCTTGGGGACGTGCGGCTCGGTGAAAAAGTTGAACGGCGGCAGCGGAATGACGTTGTATTTGAAGCTGGCGATCCAGCGCGGCGGAAAATATTCGAGGTCGCCGTGTCGCAACGCAGAAAGCGAAGTGTAGCGCTGCTCCGATCCCCGCACCGGCGCGGCACACCCCATCGGATCGGCAGCGAACTCGCTGTAGAGGTAGCCGTGCACGGCCGGATCGAAGCGGAACACCGAGCCGTGGCCCCCCTGCCGCAGGCGCCGCGCATCCCGCCACTCGCGCCGCATGCACACCTTGCCCGGCGCGAAATCGAACAGCGCCTCAAGCGGGCCGGTGACGACCACGTCGATGTCGAAACCGAGAATTGGCCCTTCCATGCCGGCAAGTCCCGGCTTGAACAGGCTGACTTTCCGCCACGCGCCCTTGTTCTTCACCTCGTACATCAACACTTTCAGATCGGCCTCGAACGGTTCGCTCGGCAGCGGATGAATCTCGACGCCGGCAGCGATCCCCTCCGGCTTGTCGGTGAAGCAGAGGAAGCGGAACGGCGGCTTGAGGAAGCGGCGCACGCCGCCGAACAAGCGGTTGACGTAGGCAGCGGGGTATTTGTCGCCCCACTTCATGCACACCACGTTGGCCAGGCTCATGGCAGGATTCCGGAGACTTTGCAGGTGACCGGCTCTCGTCTAGCACGGCACCCGCCGGTGGGTCATGCGCACACTCCCGCCGCCCGGTTGCATGGCAGCCGGGGAAAACGCCGGATATTTCGCGCCGCCAAACGGCGTTGCTATGGTACGAGTGCGACCGGGCTGAGACGGGATGACACACCGATTGGATGGTATTCACCTCATCGCGGACAGGCTGACTCCAGTCCCGCGCGCGCGTCAGATCGCAGCCGAATTCCGGCCGTACCTCGCTCTGCTGCAATCGCTGGGCGTGCGTTCGTATCTTGAGGTCGGAGCCTACCAGGGCGGAGCGTTCTACCGCGCGATGCGTCATTTGCCGGTCGGATCGCTTGGCGTCACCGTCGACAACCACAACAGAATCGGTCGCAGCGTCCATCGGCCCACTCTTGAAATTGTGGGTGAGCGGCTGACGCGGCGCGGCTACCGCATCGAGCACGTGTTCGGCAACTCCCAGGAAATTGGAACCATCGCGGCGGTCCGCCGGCTCGGCCCGTTCGACGCCGTCTTCATCGACGCCGACCACTCCTACGCCGGCGTCAAGCGGGATTGGGAGGCCTACGGGCCGATGGGCCGGCACCTCGTCGCCTTTCACGATGTCGCGGAGGAGCACACGACGCGTTCGGGCAAACGTGTCGAAGTTCCTCGTCTGTGGCAGGAGATCAAGGCGAGCGGGGTCGCCACCCGCGAGTTTATCGCGCCCCGCTCGAAGCGGGGCATCGGCGTCGTGCTGCGCCCCTAGCGGCGGGGCGACTTGCGCATGGGCCGGGCCCTAGATATCCCTCGTGTTGACGGGGTCCGGGCGGAACCGGCGCACGCCTCCGGATGCCGGCGTTGGTACCTGCGGCGGAGGGGGGAGCAAGCGATGAGTGCCGAGCGGTCACCCGAGCAGCCCGCCGCGATCAGGACGACGGCGGCCACCCAATGGACGGGCCTCGCCGCGCAGGATGACGCCGCCGCCGCCGCCGCCGCCCTCGAAAGCGGCGCTGTCCTCTATTTCCCCGACCTCGCCTTTGTGCTGGCGGCCGACGAAGAGCGCTTCCTGACGGCGGCGATCGCCGGCAAGCACTCGAAGAACGTCAGCTTCAACATCGCCGGCGGAACGGTGAAAGGCGCCGCGCTCGACGCGGCCGACGTTGGCCCCGTCACGGCGATGATGCGGCGTTACTGCGATCAGGCGACCGCGCTGGTGTCGGCGCTCTCGCCGCGTTACGCCTCGGCCTTGCGCGTCGGGCGCACCAGCTACCGTCCCGTCGAGGTGGCAGGCCGATCGGCGAGCGTGCGCCAGGACGACACCCGGCTGCACGTCGACGCCTTTGTGACGACACCGACCAGCGGCGATCGTATTCTGCGCGTGTTCACCAACATCAACCGCGCCGGCCGCGGCCGCCATTGGCAGATCGGGGCGCCGTTTGCCGATGTCGCCGAGACCTTTGTATCGCGCCTGCCGGCCCCGCTGCCGGGCAGCGCCTGGCTGCTCAAGGCGACCGGACTGACGCGCGGCCGTCGCACGCGCTACGATCATATGATGCTGAAGCTGCACGATGCGATGAAGGAGGACACGGACTATCAGGCACGCCTGGCGCGCAGCGACTTCTGGTTTCCTCCCGGTTCGACCTGGATGTGCTTCACCGACATGGTCTCGCACGCAGTACTCGCCGGGCAATTTATGTTCGAGCAGACGTTCTATCTGCCGGTGGCGGCGATGGCCGATGAAGCGAAGGCGCCCTTGCGCGTCCTGGAGCGCCTTGCGCGCCGCCCGCTCGCCTGATTGATCTCGCCTGCGCCGGCGGCAGTTTAGCGCCGCGGTCGCGCCGGGAGTGTGAAGAGATGGATCGCAAACCGATCGGACTGTTCGCCTTCGGCCGATCGCCGATCGAGCACATGCCACCGCTGCGCACCCGCGCCCTGCTCGCCGAGGCCGCGCTCCCGGGGGCCGACCTCTTGTTTTTCGCCAGGGCCGATTGGGAGCCGGCGAGCAAGACGATCCTGGCAACCCGCCTTTCGGCGTCCGCTGCCGAGAAGGTACGGGTGCCGATGCCGTCGGTTGTCCTGGTCACCGACAAGCCGGCCGCGCGATACTCGGAGGTGGACGATTGGTTGCGCGCAGAGACGCTCGTCATCGTCGCGCGTGGACCCGACAAGATCCAGCAGTTGGAGCTTCTGGCAGACTCCCCGCTTGCCCCGCACATCATTCCGGCGACCGTGCTGACGGCGGACGGTCTGGACGCCGAGCTGGCTCATTGGCTGTCGCTTCATGGCGCCGTGGCTATCAAGCCCGCCGACGGCATGTGGGGCAACAACGTCCACTTCATCTTCCGCACGGCCAGCGACTGGCGCCTGCACAAGCACGACGAGGTGATTGAAGGCGAGCCTGCCGAAATCATCGCCGCGGTCAGGGCGAGCGTGGCAAGACGGATGCGCTACCGCAAGTACATCGTGCAGCGCTATATCGAGTCGACCAGTGCTGGCCAGGCCGTTGGCTTGCGTATTGACGTCCACAAGCAGCCGGACGGCAGCTGGGCGCTCACCCGCGCCGTCGCGATGATCAGCGTCACGGGCGGACTCACGGTCAACATGGCCGGCGGCGGTGCCCAGATGCTCACCGACAAATTCCTGCCGCGGCGCACGGCGCGTCCCGCCAGCGAGATTTACGACGAGGCCGTGGCCATTGCACGCCGGACGGCGGAAATGATCGACCGCGACCCCGCCTACTCCATCTACGAGCTTGGCGTCGATCTCGCACTCGATCCACATGATCAGGTGTGGGTCATCGAGACGAATCCATTCCCCGGCGCCAAGACCGCGGAGCAGGAGCGCGCCATGCACACGATCGCTTATGCGCTGTCGTTGACAAACTGAGGAAAGTCGCTCTCCCTTTGCGATCGGCGTGCTTGCCTTGGCAAAAGGACGCCTCGGTCGCGTCAGGAGTATGAGGTGATGGATCGCAAACCGGTCGGACTGTTCGCCTTCGGCCAATCGCCGATCGAGCAAATGCCGCCGATGCGCACCCGCGCGCTGCTCGCCGAGACCGCCCTCCAGGGGGCCGAGCTTATGTTGTTCAGCGCCGCCGACTGCGACCCGGACGACGGGACTGTGCTGGCAAGCCTGTGGACCGCGTCGGGCTGGCAAAGGCGGCGCGTTCCCCTGCCTGGACTGGTCATGATCGTCACCAATCCCATCACAGAGGCGCATCACCGCGTCGACAAGTGGCTGCACGACGCGACCCGCGTCATCGCCTACCGTGGTGGTCCCAACAAGCTGGAACAGGTGAGGCTGTTCGAGGGTTCCTCGCTCGCCGGCCATGCGATCGCAGCCGCACCGCTCAGCGCCGACAATCTCGTCAGCGAGGTGACCGACTGGCTCACGACCCGCGGCGCAGCGGTGGTCAAGCCGGTCGACGGCGAGCGCGGCAGCAACGTCCACTTCGTCTTTCCGCTCGGCCAGGGGTGGGGCATGCAAAGACGGGGAGAAACCCTGCAGGGGACGCTCGCCGAGATCGTCGCGGCGTTGCGCGCGAGCATCGCCGGGCGCATGCGTTACCGGCAATTCATGGTCCAGCGCTACATCGAAACGACCCATGCCGGCCATGCGCTTGCCCTGCGCATCGACGTCCACAAGGCGCCGGATGGGCACTGGGGGCTCACCCGTACATGCGCCCGGCTGAATGTTATGGGCGGGCTTGCAACCAACATGGCCGGCGGGGGCGCCCAGATGCTTATTGAAAAGCTCTTGGCGCACCGGACCGCCCGCGCGGTCGACGTGATCTACGACGAAGCCGTCGCTCTCGCTTGTCGGGCAGCCGAGCTCATCGACCGCCGGCCGACCGCTTCGATCATCGAGCTCGGCGTCGATCTTGCCCTCGATGCGCACGATCACCTGTGGATCATGGAAACCAACGTGCAACCGGAGGCCAATTGGGCGGAGCAGGACCGCGCCGTGCACATTATCGCCTATGCACTGGCGGTGGCGCCCGCGTCCGGCCGCCACCGCCCGGGCCCGACTTCCTCACAGATGCCCGCAAGAAGCGATGAAAACCTGCCCGAGACCACCAGCGGTGCCAAGATCGCGTGATGGTCGAAGCCGGAGATCGGCTGCACGACGACCCCCGGCAGACCGGCCAAGACCCGCGCCGACTGGGCATCGGCGGCGCACCCTGCGCCGAATATGACCCACGTGCGCGGCGTCGGGCTCCGCCGGCCAAACCAAACACGCAGGTCGAGATCGGCGGCATCAACGTTGTCGCCCAAGGTGGCGCGGATTCTCCGCAGTGGCATACCGCTCATCGGCTGCGCGACCGTCGGGCTGATCGCCATCACCGCGTCGGCGCCCAGTTCCAGGCCATAACGGATGGCGGCGTAGCCGCCCGCCGACTGGCCGAGACAGATCAGCCTCCTTGTTCCCATCTCGGCGCACTTGCGCCTCAGGCTGGCAACGGTCTCTGCAAGGCTGTCGCCGAGCCCGTTCACTCCGCCAAGGAACAACGCGTCCTTCCAGTCGAAAAGGTAGATGGCGTTGACGCCATGGGGGGCGAGCAGGCGGTCAAAGAAATAGGTCGACATTCCCAACCGCTTGGCTCTGCCGGTAAACGCCAGAACCGTGGTCTCCGATCCTGCCGGCGCCGCCCAGAAGCCGTCCTCCTCGCCAGCGCGCTGCGACGCTCTCGCCCTTGGCGGCGCCGCGCGCGCCGCGATCTCCAACGCCTTCAATTGCTGACATTGCGCGAACAGTTGCAGCGCCCGCGGCCGGCAGGCGGGAACATCCATCAGCGCCGCCAGGTGCGTCACCGCCGTCCCGATCTCGCCGAACCCGATCAAGAGAGCGCAGGCGCGCAGCCGCTCCCTCGGGGCGAGGTCCGCTCGCCTCAACTCTTCAAAGACTCTCGGGTCCGGCCGCGATACCCGGTCGATACGGGTGGGAATCGCCGTTGTCCTCAACGCCCGCCTAGGCAACACGCTGCGCCACCAAAGCCTCGACCATCTCGCGAACCGTCACCTCGCCGCGGAGAAAGAACTCGGGCCCGATATCGACGCCAAACGCCCGTTCGAACTCCGCCGCCATCTCCACGGCGTCCACCGAATCGAGGTCGAACTGCCTGAACGGCGTGTCGATGTCTATCGCGTCCGAATCCTGGCCGACCAGTACCGCCAGATAGACGACCATCCAGCGCGAAATGCGGGCTGCGTCGCCCGCTTCGCCGATCATCTGGTTCACTGCCTTCGCCCCTCTACGCACACTTTTTTGCCATTGTGGCACGTTGCCGATCGGTCTGAAAAGAGACCGGCGTCCTCACGCTGCCGGCACCCCCGTGGCCGCCCTTCGCACCAGCCATGCGCTTCTTGCAGACTAAGGGGGCGAGCCCCTACATATTATGCGGCTTTTTCGAGTCCCTCGCGACGGGCGCCCCTCGCCATCAGGACCGACATCCGGAGGACCCGGTTCATGCACGCTCGCCTGATCATCATCGGCTCCGGCCCCGCCGGTTACACCGCCGCCATCTACGCCGCCCGCGCCATGCTCGAACCGGTGCTGATCACCGGCATCGCGCCGGGCGGCCAGCTCACCACCACCACCGACGTCGAGAACTACCCCGGTTTCGCCGACGTCATCCAGGGACCGTGGCTGATGGAGCAGATGAAGGCGCAGGCCGAGCACGTCGGCACCCGCCTCGTCGACGACACCGTCACCGCCGTCGACCTGTCGCGGCGCCCCTTCACCCTGACCGGCGATTCCGGCGAGACCTACACCTGCGACGCGCTGGTGGTGGCGACCGGCGCCGAGGCCAAGTGGCTCAACCTGCCCTCGGAGCAGAAGTTCCGCGGCTACGGCGTCTCGGCCTGCGCCACCTGCGACGGCTTTTTCTACAAGAACCGCGAGGTGGTGGTGATCGGCGGCGGCAACACCGCCGTCGAGGAGGCGCTGTTCCTCACCCACTTCGCCGCCAAGGTGACGCTGATCCACCGCCGCGACGAACTGCGCGCCGAGAAGATCCTGCAGCAGCGTCTGTTCGCCAATGACAAAATCACGGTGATCTGGAACTCGGTGGTCGAGGACGTGCTCGGCACCACCACCGTTCCCCCCGCCGTCACCGGCGTGCGCATCAGCAACGTCAAGACCGGCAAGACCACCGACCTCAAGGTCGACGGCGTTTTCGTCGCCATCGGCCACGCGCCTTCCGTCGCCTTTCTCGACGGCCAGCTCAAGACCAAGTCTCACGGCTACCTGTGGACGGCACCCGATTCGACGGCGACCAGCGTTGCCGGCGTCTTCGCCGCCGGCGACGTCACCGACGACACCTTCCGCCAGGCGGTGACCGCCGCCGGGCTCGGCTGCATGGCCACGCTGGAGGCGGAGAAGTTCCTGGCAATGGCAACCGAGGCGGCCGAAGCCGCCGAGTGACCGCGGCGACGGCGAGGAGATCGCCATGGACTGGGACAAGCTGCGCATTTTCCAGGCCGCCGCCCAGGCCGGCTCGTTCACCCACGCCGGCGAGCTCCTCAACATGAGCCAGTCGGCGGTGAGCCGTCAGGTCAGCGGCCTCGAACAGGACCTCGGCGTTCCCCTCTTCCATCGC
This sequence comes from uncultured Bauldia sp., assembly GCA_964610725.1. Taxonomy (GTDB): domain Bacteria; phylum Pseudomonadota; class Alphaproteobacteria; order Rhizobiales; family Kaistiaceae; genus JBBDMC01. Next base: position 3,354 of record CAZSWL010000125.1, on the reverse strand, counting down.
CACGCCCGCGGCCTCATCCTGACCGAGCAGGGCGAGGAGCTGTTCCGCACCGCCAACGACGTGCTGGTCAAGCTCGACACGGTGCGCTCGCGGCTGACCGAATCGGCCGAGAAGCCGACCGGGGTGCTGCGCATCACCACCACCGTCGGTTTCGGCTCGACCTGGCTCACCACCCGCCTCAACGAGTTCGTCGACCTCTACCCGGACGTCAACGTCCACCTGATCCTCGACGACCAGGAGCTCGACCTCGCCATGCGTCAGGCCGACGTCGCCATCCGCATGCGCCAGCCAGTGCAGCCCGAACTGATCCAGCGGCACCTGTTCACCGTCCACATGAACATCTACGCCGCGCCGGCCTACCTCAAACGGTTCGGCGAACCGCGATCGATCGCCGATCTCGACAGCCACCGCCTCGTCACCTTCGGCGTGCCGGTGCCCGCCTACCTCAAGGATCTCAACTGGCTGGAGACCGCCGGCCGCCCTCCCGACCAGCCGCGCGAGCCGGTGCTCAAGGTCAACAACATCTTCGGCATCAAGACCGCCGCCATGCGCGGCGCCGGCGTCGCGGTGCTGCCCAACTACATGGTCGAGTCAGATTCCGGGCTGGTGCGCCTGCTGCCCGACGAGGAGGTGCCGAGCTTCGCCAGCTATTTCGCCTATCCGGCCGAGCTCAAGAATTCGGCGCGCGTGCGCGTCTTCCGTGATTTCCTGCTGTCGAAGGCGCAGCGCTGGCCGTACTAGGACGAATGCGCGTGATCGCCGGGATCGATCATTTCGTTCTGACCGTGCGTTCGCTCGACGCCACCGCGGCTTTCTACGAAAAGGCGTTGGGCATGAAACGAGTCGACAGCCCCGGCATCCCCTGCGCCCTGGTGTTCGCCGGCCACAAGATCAACCTTCACGAGGTCGGCCACACCTTCGAGCCCAAGGCGCGTGCCCCCACGCCGGGATCGGCCGACTTCTGTCTGGTCAGCGACCGTCCTCTCGCCGAGGTCCGCGACCGGGTCGAGGCCGCCGGCGCGCGCATCGAAACCGGCCCGGTCGAACGGATGGGCGCCCACGGTCCCATGACCTCGATCTATTTCAGGGATCCGGACGGAAATCTGGTCGAGGTCAGCGAGTACCGCGCCGCGACCGCCGCGTCCGGAGCTTCGCAGCGCTGATCGGCGTCACGAGCCGGCCGGTTTGAAGCTGGCAGCGAGTTTGCGCGCCTTTTCCTCGGCCTTTTTGACGTCCGTCGTCGTCACCGCGATCGTGGTGTTGAGGTTCGTCACGCCGCCGGTGCCGGCCGCGACCAACAGTGAGCTGAGCCCGTCGATCGTGTCGTCGAACTCCGAGATGACCTCGAAATCGTATTGGCCCATCGTTATGTAGTGAGCGAGAACCTTGCCGCCGGCAGCCTTGATCAGCTTGGCCACCTGCTCGTGGCGGTCCTCGGGATGCTCAAGCATGCCGTGGAAAGCGTGCTCGGAATAGTTTCCCCGGGTGATGTAGATCGTCATTGAGTCCTTCTCCCTCGTGGGCGCCGGATCGGCGGCGGCCATGGTAGCGGCTTTTCAAGCTGGTTGCGCGCGCAGTTGCCGCACACGCGGCGCCGACCGGCACCCGGTCCAGATGTGTTCTTCCTGCAACACAGCGAAAATATGACCGGGATGACGTCGGGGCCGGTTTCCTTGTCGGCATATGTTCATAGAATCAACTTGCTGTTGTAGTGATTCGTTCGTCAATTCCTCCCTACGGACGACCTCACGCGCAGCTGTTCCCCTCTGAAAGGTGTATGTCGCTGCGGCGACAACAACTGCCGGGCCCCCCGATCGGGGCCCGGTTTTTCCTGGATTTGGCAGGAACGCCCGGCCGAGGGCGCCGCCTTCACATGTAAAGCGGTTCGTTCTCGAGGCCGGCATAGAGCGAGGCGACGTACTCGCCGTAGCCGTTGAACAGGCGGGTGGGGATGCGCTCACCGCTGCCGAGCACTTGCTCGCTTGCCTGGCTCCAGCGCGGATGCGGCACCTTGGGATTGACGTTGGCCCAGAAGCCGTACTCGTTGCCGGCGATCGCCTGCCACAGGCCCACCGGCCGCTGGTCGGTGAAGGTGACCTTGACGATCGCCTTGATCGACTTGAAGCCGTACTTCCACGGCACGTGCAGACGCAGAGGCGACCCCATCTCTTTGGGCAGCGGCGCCCCGTAGGCGCCGGTCACCATGAAGGCGAGCTCGTTGGTCGCCTCCGCGATGGTCAACCCCTCCACATACGGCCACGGGTAGCCAACGCCGGCCGCCTGACCGGGTGCGACCTTGGGGTTCATGAACGTCTCGAAGCGCACGTACTTGGCGCTCCCCGTCGGTTTGGCCATGGCGACGAAATCGGCGAGCGGGAAGCCCGACCACGGCACCACCATCGACCACGCCTCGACGCAGCGGTGACGATACACGCGCTCTTCGAGCTTCATCTTGGCGAGCAGCGCGTCGATGTCGATGGTGAACGGCTTGTCGACCATGCCGTCGACGCTGATCGTCCACGGCCGGATGGGCAGCTTCTGGGCGGCGGCGCCGCAGTCGCCCGCCGAGCCGAGGCGGAATTCGTAGTAGTTGTTGTAGACGAAGTTGTCTTCCTTCGGCGTGATCGCACGCTCGACGGTGTAGCGCGGGTTGCGCTCGACCGGATAGAGCTTGGTCGAGGGGTCGTCCGGGTCGGGGCCGTAGACCTTGGGCGCTCCCAATCCGAAAATGGCGCTTGCCGGACTGGCCGCCAGCATGCCGCCGGCCGCGGCAAGCCCGCCGGCCGCCAGCAGATGCCGGCGATTGAGGACGATGTCCGGCGGCGTCGCGGCCCGCTCGGGCAACTCCCAGCCACGCTTGCGCTTGATCAACATCGAGGCGTCCTCCGTTGGGCCCGCAATTCCCGAGCTAAGGCAGCGTCGCCTCACGATCAAATCACGATGGCGTGCCGCCTCACATGTAAAGGGCGGCCGGGTCCATGCCGGAATAAAGCTCGGCGACGTAATCGCCGTAGCCGTTGAACAGGCGGGTCGGCATCGATTCGTTGGTGGCGAGGTCGCGTTCGTTCGCCTGGCTCCAGCCCGGCTGGGCGACGGCTGGATTGACGTTGGCCCAGAAGCCGTGGCGGTCGGGCGCGACCTGCTGCCAGAAACCGCGCGGCTCGTCGGCGGTGAAGCTGATCCTGACGATCGACTTGATCGACTTGAAGCCGTACTTCCACGGCAGGTGGAGACGGATCGGCGCCCCCATCGAGTTGGCCAGCGGCTTGCCGTAGGCACCGGTCACCATGAAGGCGAGCTGGTTGGTCGCCTCCGCCATGGTCAATCCCTCGCTGTACGGCCACGGATACCAGA
>CAZSWL010000124.1:0-13097 GCA_964610725.1 uncultured Bauldia sp. | reverse complement strand
GACGACGTGCGCGATTTCGCCGCCCAGATGCACCGCTTCCTCGGCCGCCCCGACGACGAGCCGATCGCGCTCACCGCCGAGCCCAAGATCGACGGCCTGTCCATGTCGCTGCGCTACGAGGCGGGCCGGCTGGTGCTCGGCGCCACCCGCGGCGATGGTGTCGAGGGCGAGGACGTCACCGCCAATGTGCGCACCATCCGCGACATCCCGCAGGCGCTGCCGAGCGGCGTGCCCGCGGTGGTCGAGGTGCGCGGCGAGATCTATCTCGGCAAGCGCGATTTCGCCCGCCTCAATGCCGAGCAACAGAAGGCGGGCAGGCCGCTCTACGTCAATCCGCGCAACACCGCGGCCGGGTCGCTGCGCCAGAAGGATCCGGCGGTGACCGCGTCGCGGCCGCTGCGCTTCTTCGCCTACGCCTGGGGCGAGATCAGCCGTCTGCCGGCCGATACCCAGATGGGCATGGTGGCGACGTTCGCCGAGTGGGGGTTCCCGGTCAATCCGCTGATCAAGCGCTGCGCTACCATCGAGGAGGCGCTCGCCGCCTATCACGAGATCGAGAGCGGGCGGGCCCGCCTCGACTATGACATCGACGGCGTCGTCTACAAGGTCGATTCGCTGGCATTGCAGGAGCGGCTCGGCCTGCGCACGCGCAGCCCGCGCTGGGCGATCGCCCACAAGTTCCCCGCCGAGAAGGCGACCACGGTGCTCGACGCCATCGACATCCAGGTCGGCCGCACCGGCGCACTGACGCCGGTGGCGCGGCTGAAGCCGGTGACCGTCGGCGGCGTGGTGGTCGAGAACGCCACCCTCCACAACGAGGACTACATCCGCGGCTTCGGCCGCGACGGCAAGCCGCTGCGTACCGACAAGGACGGCAACGTGGTCGACATCCGTGTCGGCGACACGGTGACGGTGCAGCGGGCCGGCGATGTCATCCCGCAGGTGCTCGACGTCGATCTCGACGCGCGGCCCGCCGGCGCCAAGGCGTTCGTGTTTGCCAAGGTCTGCCCGTGTCCGCTCAGGACCGACGTGGTGCGCGAGGAGACCGCCACCGGCGGGGAGTGGATCGTGCGCCGGTGCTCGGGCGAGTTCGCCTGTCCCTTCCAGCGCAAGGAGCACCTGCGCCACTTCGTCTCGCGGGCCGCCTTCGATATCGAGGGTCTGGGCGAAAAGCAGATCGAATACTTCTACGAGGACAGAGAGCTCACGGTGCGCACGCCGGCGGACGTCTTCACGCTCAGAAGGCGCGATGCGGCGGCCGGCCACATCCTCAAGGAGCGCGAAGGCTTCGGCGAGGTCTCCGTCGCCAACCTGTTCGCCGCGATCGAAGCGCGCCGCACCATCGCGCTCGACCGCTTCATCAACGCGCTCGGCATCCGCCATGTCGGCGAGACAACCGCGAGGGTGCTCGCGCGCGGCTACGGCTCGTGGAAAGCTTTTCACAGCGCCGCCATGAAGATCGCCGAGGGCGACGAGGCGGCGCGCCAGGAGATGGACGCCATCGACCAGATCGGCGAGACGGTGGTCGACGCGGTCGGCCGCTACTTCGGCGAGCCGCACAACCTGAAGCTGGTCGGCGACCTGGTGCGAGAGGTCACGATCAGCGATGCCGAACGGGTGGCAGGCGCCTCGCCGGTCGCCGGCAAGACGGTGGTGTTCACCGGCTCGCTGGAACGCATGACCCGCGACGAGGCCAAGGCCATGGCCGAGCGTCTCGGGGCGCACGTTGCCGGCTCGGTGTCGAAAAAGACCGACCTGGTGGTGGCCGGTCCCGGCGCCGGCTCCAAGCTCAAAGACGCGCAGAAACACGGCGTCACCGTCATCGACGAGGACGGCTGGTTCGCGCTCATCGGACGGTGAGCGGAAACGCTTGATCCCCGGGACGAGGGGAGTAATCTTACATCGACGATGTCGGCAGATGTCGTCGCCACATGCAACGATTCGCTGGAGGTTCGATGACGCCACCGGGCATACGTCACGGCCTCGCGACAAAGCGGGGCCACGGCCTGCGCAGAGTTGCCGGCTGACAAGCTTGGCCAAACCTGCACAAGCCGCCGACAAGCTGAACATTGTTACGGACTTTGGTCCGCATATTTAGTCCGGCGTGGCTGGACAGCCCCAATGGGGAGAACCCCGCTGGCGCGACCGTGCGCAGCGGGGTTCAGCTTGATGAGCTTCACGCCGGCACCGGACGCTGTATGCGGCAAGGCACGGCGCTTCGGCAGTCGACGCGGTCGCCCGGTTCGATCTGGTGGGGCGCTAGCGGTCAGGCCGTCTGCTTGCCCGCCCGGGTCGCCTCGGCGACCTCCACCAGTTTCCCGGTCGCGCAGTCGTAGATGTAGCCGTAGATCGGGATGCGGCCGGACACCAGCGGGTGCGTGCGGATGCGCCTGACGTCTTCGGTTACGCTTTTCGCCTGATCGGAGATGGTCAGCCAGCTGATGTGGTGGGCCTCGTGCGAGCCGGGGGTGGTGCCGTGATCGTGCCAGCCACTTTCGTCAACCGTGGCAGTGTCGAGGCTCGAGGCGAGCAGGTCGCGCATGATGTCGTCGGTGAACGTCTCCATGCCGCAATCGGTATGGTGGATGACGAACCATTCGTTGGTGCCGAGCAGCTTGTGGGAGATCACCAGCGAGCGGATGGCGTCGTCGCTGGCGCGGCCGCCGGCGTTGCGGATGACGTGGGCGTCGCCCTCGGCGAGCCCGGCGTATTTGGCCGGGTCGAGACGCGCGTCCATGCAGGTGAGGACGGCGAAGCGGCGACCGGGCGGCATCGGTAGGTCGCCCTTGTCGAAGCTCGCGGCGTACGCCTCGTTGGCGGCGAGTACCTCATCGACGGTCTTGCTCATGGGTATCCCTCCATTGGTTGCGGGCCGCGACGCTAGCCCGACACAGCCGGGGGCGACACGGATGCCGTATGCGGCCGTGATGCGGTCAGGGAAAAATTGTTGCGTGATTGGATTGCTGATCGCTGGTCAGTTGGCGGCCAGCGGCCGGGCCGCCGCGGTCAGCCAGTCGCGCTCGGTCTTGTCGAGAAGGTGGGCGAGCGCCGGCATGAGACGGGCATGGTAGCCGTCGAGCCAGGCGATGTCGTCGGCCGCCATCAGGGCCGGTTCGATCAGGCGGCGGTCGATCGGCGCCAGGGTCAGCGTCTCGAAACAGAGCATCTCGCGCTCGCCGCCGGCGACCGCCGCCGGAGGCTTTACCGCCACCATGTTCTCGATGCGGATGCCGTATTCGCCCCCCTTGTAGTAGCCGGGCTCGTTGGACAGCACCATGCCCGGCTCGAGCGCCACCGTGCCGAGTTTGGAGATGCGCGCCGGCCCTTCGTGCACCGACAGAAACGAGCCGACGCCGTGGCCGGTGCCGTGATCGTAGTCGAGGCCGGCGCGCCACAGCCAGACGCGGGCGAGGGCGTCGAGCTGGGCGCCGGTGGTGCCGGCCGGAAACGTCGCCGTGGCGATGGCGATGTGGCCCTTGAGGACGCGGGTGAAGCGGTCGCGCATCTCGGCGGTCGGGGCGCCGATGGCGACGGTGCGGGTGATGTCGGTGGTGCCGTCGCGGTACTGGGCGCCCGAATCGACGAGGTAGAGGGTGCCGGGCGTCAGTTTGCGCGTCGTCGCCGCGCTCACCCGGTAGTGGACGATGGCGCCGTTGGGGCCGGCGCCGGAAATGGTGTCGAACGACAGGTCGATCAGGGCGGAGCCGTCGCGCCGGGCGGTGTCGGCACGCAGCTCGGCAAGCTTGGCCGCGGCCGCCATTTCGTCCACCTCGCCGTTTCCCGCCTCACGGTCGAGCCAGGCCAGGAAGCGCACCATCGCGGCGCCGTCGCGAACCTGGGCGCGACGGGCGCCGGCAAGTTCGGTCGGATTCTTCCTGGCCTTCATCAGGGCCACCGGGTCGGCCGCCTCCGCCACCGTGCCACCGGCCGCGCGGATCGTGGCCGCGATCGCCTTGGCGGTGGTCTGCGGATCGACGAGCACCGGTTGCCCGGCCTTGCCGAGGGCGGCGAGGGCGTCAGCGAAGGCGGCGGGCTCTTCCACTTCGGCGAGGTCGGCCAGCGCCGCGCGTACTGTGTTGGAAAGCTTGCCGCCGTCGATGAACAGAGCCGGCTTGCCCTGCGCCGGCACGATGGCGAAGGCGAGGGGGGCGGGATTGTGGGCGACGTCGGCGCCGCGAATGTTGAAGATCCAGGCGATCGCGTCCGCCTGGGCGAGCACGGTGGCGCCGACCTTGCGTTCGCCGAGCGCCGCCTGCAGGCGGGCGATCTTGTCGCTCACCGTCTCGCCGGCGAACTCGATGCCGTGCAGGGTCACGACGCCGGCGGGCGGGGCCGGCCGGTCGTCCCACAACCGGTCGATCGGATTCTCGGCCACGGCGACCAGCTCGGCGCCGGCGTCGCGGCAGGCTTCGGCGAATCGTTTGACCTCGGCCGAGGTCATCAGCCACGGGTCGTAGCCGATGCGGTCGCCGGTCTTGACACGCCCAGCCAGCCACTTGGCCGGCGACGTGTCGGCGACGTTGAGCGGCGTGAACAGGTTTTTGTCGACCTCGTCGGCGACCTGCAAGGTGTAGCGGCCGTCGACGAAGATGGCGGCTGCGTCGGCGAGGACGATGGCGGTGCCGGCCGACCCGGTGAAGCCGGTCAGCCAGGCCAGCCGCTCGGCCGACGGCGGCAGGTACTCGCTCTGGTGTTCGTCGGCGTGGGGGACGATGAAACCGGCGAGGTCTGCCGCGGCAAGGGCGTCGCGCAGGGCCGCGAGGCGCTCGCCGTCGGTCTTGCTGGCGGTATTGGCCTCGCTTGCGGTCATCGCTCCTTCTAGAGTCTGGGCAAACGACGTTCAACGGGCCGCGATGGCTTCCTCATCACCACCGTCATCCAGCCGTCGAGGACGAAGGTGCGGATAAGCACGAGTCCGAGGCTGCGGTAGGCGGCCACCACCCGGGCCCGCTGGGCGGGGAGGAGGCCGGACAGGACCGCCGTGCCGCCGGGCGCAAGACGCGCGGCAACCCCCGGCGCGAGTGCCACCAGCGGCCCGGCAAGGATGTTGGCGACGATCAGGTCGGCGGGCGCGGCGGCCGCGAATTCGCGCCGGCCAAGACCGGCCGCGTGGATGACACGCACACGATCGCCGACGCCGTTCAGCCGCGCGTTGTCGCGGGCGATGGCGACGGCGATCGGATCGCTGTCGCTCGCCAGCACACGCGCCTTCGTCGCCCTGGCGATGGCAATCGCAAGCACGCCGGACCCGGTGCCCACGTCGATGGCGCTCGCTACCCGTCGCGTGCGCGCGATGGCGTCGACGGCGAGCAGACAGCCGCGGGTGGTGCCGTGGTGGCCGGTGCCGAAGGCCTGGCCGGCCTCGATCTCGATGGCGATGTCGTTGGCACGGCGGCTGTCGCGGTCGTGGCGGCCGTGGATCACGAAGCGGCCGGCGCGCACCGACGCGAGGCCGGCAAGGCTTCTCGCCACCCAGTCGGTCTCCGGCAGGGCCGCGATCGCGAACGCCGGCGCCCGTGCGCCAAGCGCCCGGCGGGCGGCCCGCGCGAGCGCCGTGCGCGCGGTCCGGTCTGGCCCGGCTTCGAAATAGACCACTACTTCCCAGCCGGCAGCGGTCTCGCCGAGGTCGACCGCGCACCCGGCGAGCACGCTCTCCTCGCCGAGAGCGTCGGCAAGCGCGCGGGCGGCGGCCTCATCGAGATTGACGCTGGCGGTAAATGTCACGGGCGGGCGGCGCCGGATGGTGTCCAATGCCGCGACAGGAGGACCAAACAACCGGCGCCGTCAATCGGCTTCAGCCGCCACACGGCGGCGCGCAAGAAGGCGCCGCAGCCGGGGAGAGCGGCCGCGGCGCCTGGAGGCCGGCGGAGGGGGGGATTACGCCGGCGGGTTGTGCTGCTGCTGCGGCATGGTGCCGAGGGTCAGGTCGACCGTCTTGGCGGTGCCGTGGTGCAGGATGCCGAGTTTCACCGACGTGCCGGGCGCAAGCTTGCCGATCTGCTGGGCAAGACCGCGCGCGTCCTGGACGTCGGTGCCGTTGACGGCGGTGATGACATCGCCGGCCTGGATGCCGGCCCTGGCCGCCGGTCCATTGGCCTCGGGCTGGGCGACGAGCGCGCCCTCTGCCTTCTTCATGCCGAGGCTGTCGGCGATCCCCTGGGTGACATCCTGGATCTGGACGCCGAGCCAGGCACGGGTGACGTGGCCGGACTTCTCGAGCTGCGCCGTGACCTTCTTGGCGATGCTGGCCGGGATGTCGAAGCCGATGCCGACCGAGCCGCCGGACGGGGTGAAGATGGCGTCATTGATGCCAACCACATTGCCCTGCATGTCGAAGGTCGGACCGCCCGAGTTGCCCTGATTGATGGGCGCGTCGATCTGCAGGAAGTTGTCGTAGGTGCTGGTGCCGATGTCGCGGGCGAGCGCCGAGACGATGCCGGCGGTGGCGGTGTTGCCGAGGCCGAAGGGGCTGCCGATGGCGACCACCCAGTCACCGACGCGCGGCGGCGTGTCGGCGAACTTGACGTAGGGGAAGGTCTTGTTGGCGTCGACCTTGATCAGCGCCATGTCGGTGCCGGGGTCGGTGCCGATGACGTGCGCCTTGTAAACCGAGCCGTCGTTGGTGGTCACCTCGATCGAGCGCGCGTTCTTGACCACGTGGTCGGCGGTGACGATGTAGCCGTCGGCGGAAATGAAGAAGCCGGCGCCTTCGCCCATCATCAGCTGGTTGCGAGGCTGCGGCAGCGAAAACTGCCGGCCGGGGCCGAACTGGAAGAACCAGTTGGGCGGCTGCGGGAAGGTGTTGTTGCCGCTGTCCTGGTTGTCGTTTCCCTGGAAGGCGACGGGCTGCTCGATCTTGACCTTCACCGAGACCACCGCCGGATCCACCTTGGCGACGAGGTTGGCGAAGCCATCGCTCATCTGGGTCGATGCGGCGGGCACCGTCACCGGCCCGGATGACGAAGACATGGTGGCGGCGTGGGCATGGGTGGCGGCGAGCGGCAGCGTCGGCAGTCGGTAGCCGTTCACGCCGGCGCCGAGCGCCACCAGTGCGATCGCGCCGGCCGAGGCCATGAGGGCGATCCTGCGCCGCGACAGACGGCGGCCGGAACGTGGTGTGTCTTTTTCGTGTTCAGTCATGGCAAGGCCTCTGTTGTAAGGGAATGCCCCCGATCGATTGGTTCGCTCCACTAATTGGGCAGCGGGCCTTACAAGCGCCTGACCGCGCCGTGAAATCTTGTTCATGTTGGCGAAGCGCGGCCGATCGGCGGCAACAAGGCAACAAATCACGACCCGCCGCGGTGCCGCCGCCGCGCGGCCGCTGTGGCGAATCGTCCCAACGCGATCGCTGTCGATCCGGCGAGCCGGCACTAGCTAGACCGTCAGCAAATCGGCTCCGCGGGACCTCGTTCGCTCCGTCGGGCGCATCGCGCGTTGCTTGGGCGACACCAACCACGCCGCCCGGCGACGTGTGCCCGGTGCGGATCAGGCAAGGAGCTTTGTCATGCCAGCAGAAATCGTCCACCGCCCGCAGTTCTTCTTCGATCGCATGCCGGTGTCGCGCCGGGCGCTGTTTCGCGGCGCCGTCGGATCGGGTGCCGCGGCGCTAGCCATGAGCGCCTTCGGTACCACCATCGCCCGCGCGGCCACGACAAGCGGCGGCCTGCCGAACCATCCCAAGTGGAAGTTTGTCTTCGTGAATCACGTCACCACCAACCCGTTCTTCGTGCCCACCCAGTACGGCATCGCCGATGCCTGCGCGGCGCTCGACTGCACCTGGCAGTGGACCGGCTCGCAGACGTCCGTCGCCTCGGACATGGTCAACGCGCTCAACTCGGCGATCGCCGCCAAGGCCGACGCCATCGCCGTCTCGCTGGTCGACCAGCATGCCTTCAACGCGCCGGTGAAAAAGGCGCTCGACGCCGGCATTCCGGTCTTCTCCTACAATGCCGACACCACCGGCAACGACCGTCTCGCCTACATCGGCCAGGACCTCTACGCCTCCGGCCAGGCGCTCGGCAAACGCATCGCCAACCTCGTCGGCGAGGGCACCGTCGCCGGTTTCATCGCCACGCCGGGCCAGCTCAACATCCAGCCGCGCCTCGACGGCGCCAAGGACGCGATCAAGGCATCGGGCAAGAACATCACCATCGACGAGATCGCCACCGGTCCGACGGTCAACGAGGAGGTGTCGCGGGTCGACGCCTACTACGTCGGTCACAAGGACATCAAAGGCATGTTCGCGGTCGACGCCGGCAGCACCATGGCGGTGGCGGCGACCATGAAGAAGTACGGGCTGGCGACCAAGGGCCTGCACGCCGGCGGTTTCGACCTCCTGCCCAACACGCTCGACGGCATCGCCAACGGCGATCTCGACTTCACCATCGACCAGCAGCCCTACCTGCAGGGCTTCTACACGGTGATGGAGATGGCGATGTTCAGGTTCTCCGGCGGCCTGACCGGGCCGGCCGAGATCAACACCGGCCTCAAGTTCGTCACCAAGGACAACGTCAATCCCTACCGGGCCACCGAAAGCCGCTACGAGGGCAACTCCAAGGTGGAGAAGGTAGTCGAGCGCTCCGGGCCGATAGCGGCGTAAGCGCAAGTGCGCGCCGAACCGGCAGCGTACGACGAAACGTCCGGCCCGCGCCTTGACCGCGGGCCGGTCGAGCGGCGTCCGCTTGCCGCGCGCATCGGCCGCCTGGTCCTGCGCTGGCGCGAGGCGAGCATCCTAGTCGCCGGCCTGCTGCTCGCCCTCTATTTCCAGTCGACCAACAGCGCCTTCCTTTCCAACGACAACCTCGCCAACTTGGTCGACTACACCGCCACCACCGCCATTATCGCGGCCGGCGAGGCGATGGTGCTGGTCGCCGGTGAGCTCGACCTGTCGGTCGGCATGGTCTACGCGCTGGCGCCGTTCATCATGTACTTCGCGGCGGCGGCCGGTGTGCCGATGTGGCTTGCCGTGCTTGCCGCGCTCGTCGCTGCGGGCCTCGTCGGCGTCATCAACGCCGCCATCACGCTGCTCCTCGACGTGCCGGCCTTCGTCACCACGCTCGGCACCTTGTTCCTCATCAACGGCTTCACGCTGACCATATCGGGCGGCTTCCCGGTGCAGCCCAAGGCCGGCGCCGCATTCATGGCGGTGTTCGGCGGTGACGTGTGGGCGCGCCTGGCCTGGGCGATGGTCGTGGCCGGCGTCCTCCAGTTCGTCCTCAGGAAGACACGCTTCGGCCTCCACACCATCGCCGCCGGCGGCAACCTCATCGGCGCTGCCGAGGTCGGCGTCAGGGTCAACGGCGTCAAGGCGCGCAACTTCATCCTGTGCAGCGCGCTCGGCGGCTTCGCCGGCATCATCGACGCCTTCCGCATCGGATCGATCGATCCGCTTGCCGGCGGGTCCGAGATCATGTTCGCCGCGATCGCGGCGGCCGTGATCGGCGGCACGCTGCTCACCGGCGGCTCGGGTACGATCATCGGCGCCTTCCTGGGCGCGCTGGTGCTCGGCATCCTCAAGGACGGCTTCACGCTGTCGGGCGTCAGCGCCTTCACCTTCGACATGATCCTCGGCGGCGCCATCCTGGTGACCATGGCGGTCAACGTCCGCCTCACCCGGCTGCGCGATCAGGGGAGGGGCTGATGGCCGAGGTGGCGGACCGCAAGGTGGTGCTGCGCGCCGAGCACGTCGCCAAGACCTTCGGTCAGGTGACGGCGCTCAGGGACATCAACCTCAGCCTGCACGACGGCGAGGTGCTCGGCCTGCTCGGCGACAACGGCGCCGGCAAGTCGACGCTGATGAAGATCTTCACCGGCTATCACCGGCCGAGCGCCGGCCGGCTCTATTTCGACGGCAAGCCGGTGCATCTGCGCTCGGTCAGCCACGCCCGCGCGCTCGGCATCGAGGCGGTCTACCAGGACCTCGCCCTGGTCAACCAGCTCAACGTCTTCCACAACATGTTCCTGCAGCGCGAAGCGGTGCGCGGCGGCTTCCTCGCCATCCTCGATGACGCCACCATGCGGCGGCGCGCGAGGGAGTACCTGGAGCGGATGGGGGTCAACATCCCGTCGGTCGACGCCGACGTGGCGCGTCTGTCCGGCGGCCAGCGCCAGGCGATCGCGGTCGCCCGCTCGGTCTACCAGAAGGCGAAGGTGCTGCTGCTCGACGAGCCGACCGCGGCCATGGGCGCCAAGGAGTCGGCGCAGATCCTTGACCTCATCCAGCGCCTCAAGGAGGGCGGCGGCGTCGCCATGATCATCATCGCCCACAACTACGCCCAGATCTTCGACGTGTGCGACCGCATCAACCTGATCGAGGGCGGCGTCATCACCTTCGACAAGCCGACGTCGGAGACCTCCGTCGCCGAGCTCACCGACATGGTGGTCAACGAATACCGCTCGGCGCGGCGCAATATCGGCCGCGGCTGAGGGCAGGGCGGCTAGGGGCGCTCGACGAAGGAATCGACCACCCGCTTGCGGCCGGCCTTGTCGAAATCGATGGTGAGCTTGTTGCCGTCGATGGCGGCGATCCGGCCATAGCCGAACTTCTGGTGGAACACGCGCTCGCCGATGGCGTGGTCGGAGCCGCCGGCGACCACGCTCTTCGCCACCAACTCGCCCTCGATCTGGCGCGGGCCGGAGGCGAGCGGGTTGTCGAAGCCGCGCTTGCCGGCCTCGCCGGCGGCGCTTCTCTTCTGCGCCCGCTGCCAGCCGGGGGTGCGGTAGGTGTTCTGGAAGGGATCGCGGAGGTCGAAACGGCTGGCGCCGTAGGCGCCCTGGCCGTAGCCGCCGTAGCTCGCCGCCTCCTCGACCACCTCGACGTGGTCCGCGGGCAGCTCGTCGAGGAAGCGCGAGGGGATCGACGATTGCCACAGGCCGTGGATGCGCCGGTTGGCGGCGAAGCGGATGTAGGCGCGCTTCTTCGCGCGGGTGATGCCGACGTAGGCGAGGCGGCGCTCTTCCTCGAGCCCGGCGCGGCCCTGCTCGTCGAGGGTGCGCTGCGACGGGAACAGACCCTCCTCCCAGCCGGGCAGGAAGACGATGTCGAACTCCAGCCCCTTGGCGGAGTGCAGCGTCATGATCGAGACCGCGTCGGAAGCCCCCTCGGCATCGGCGTCCATCACCAGCGAGACGTGCTCGAGGAAGCCGACCATGGTGTCGAATTCCTCCATCGAGCGGATCAGCTCCTTCAGGTTCTCCAGCCGCCCGGGCGCGTCGGCCGAGCGGTCCTGCTGCCACATCTCGGTGTAGCCGGACTCCTCCAGGATGATCTCGGCGAGTTCGGTGTGAGGGAGCTGGTCGAGCTGTCCGCGCCAGCGGGCGAAGGCGGCCAGCAGATCGCGCAGCGAGGCGCGGGCGCGGCCGGCGAGCTCGTCGGTGTCGATCAGCTCGCCCGCCGCGGCGATCAGCGGCACGCGCCTGGCGCGGGCGCGGTCGTGCAGCAGCTTGACCGTGGTCTCGCCGATGCCGCGGCGCGGCGTGTTGACGATGCGCTCGAAGGCGAGGTCGTCGGCGGGCTGGGCGACGACGCGGAGATAGGCGAGCGCGTCGCGGATCTCCTGGCGCTCGTAGAAGCGCGGGCCGCCGATCACGCGGTAGTTGAGCCCGAGGGTGACGAAACGGTCCTCGAAGGCGCGCATCTGGAAGGAGGCGCGCACCAGGATGGCGATCTCGTTGAGCGAGAAGCCCTGGTGCTGGAGCTGCTCGATCTCCTCGCCGATGGCACGCGCCTCCTGCTCGGAGTCCCACGACGAGCCGACGATCACCCGCGGCGCCTCCTGGTCGTCGGCGTCGGTGAACAGCGTCTTGCCGAGGCGGCCCTCGTTGTGGGCGATGAGATGCGAGGCGGCGCCGAGGATGTGGGGCGTCGAGCGGTAGTTGCGTTCGAGCCGGATCACTTTCGCGCCGGGAAAATCCTTCTCGAAGCGCAGGATGTTGTCGACCTCGGCCCCGCGCCAGCCGTAGATCGACTGATCGTCGTCGCCGACGCAGCAGATGTTCTTCGACCCCTGCGCCAGCAGCCTGAGCCACAGGTACTGGGCGACGTTGGTGTCCTGGTACTCGTCGACCAGCATGTAGCGGAAGCGGGCATGGTAGTCGGCCAGCACATCCGAGTTCGAGCGCAAGATCGACAGCGGCTCCAGCACCAGGTCGCCGAAATCGGCGGCGTTCAGCACCTTCAGCCGCTCCTGATAGGCGGCGTAGAGCGCGCGGCCCTTGCCGTCGGCGAAGGCACGCCCGTCGATCTCGGGCACGTCGGCGGGAGCAAGCCCGCGGTTCTTCCAGTGGTCGATGAGGCCGGCCAACTGGCGCGCCGGCCAGCGCTTCTCGTCGACGTTGGCCGCCTGGATGATCTGCTTCATCAGGCGCACCTGGTCGTCGCTGTCGAGGATGGTGAAGTCGGGCTTGAGGTGCGCGAGCTCGGCGTGGCGGCGCAGCATCCTGGCGCCGATCGAATGGAAGGTGCCCAGCCACTGCATCCCCTCGACCGCGCCGCCGATCAGATCGCCGACGCGGTTCTTCATCTCGCGCGCCGCCTTGTTGGTGAAGGTGACGGCGAGGATCTGCCACGGCCGCGCCTTGGCGGTGGCGAGCAGGTGGGCGATGCGGGTGGTCAGGACCCGCGTCTTGCCGGTGCCGGCGCCGGCAAGCACCAGCACCGGCCCTTCGGTCGTCTCGACTGCCAGCCGCTGCTCGGGGTTGAGCTTGTCGAGATAGGCCTTGGCGTGCGCCCCCGCCCGCGCCGCCATCGCGCGGGCGGCAATGCCGCCTGCGGGGGCAGGGGCGTCGTCACGGCGCTCGGCGGGATCGCTCATCGGTCGCTGGGTTCGCACGAATCCATGGGAACGGGAACACTATAGCAACAGATGGGGAGGAAGGGCGGGAGATGCACATCCTGACGTGGTCTGCCATGATTGCTCAAGCGTATGTCAGCCAATGAAAGGGAGCCCGATGTGGGTTGTCAGGAGTCCGGGTGGTCAGCATGCCGGAGAATTGCTGTCCAAGGGCATAATCGGAATTTGGCTGGCGCGAATGCGCTGGATTGGTGCGGGGTGGAATTTCGCCTGACGATTTTTATCGCGCGGTCAAACGGGCCTTTC
>CAZSWL010000123.1:0-3879 GCA_964610725.1 uncultured Bauldia sp. | reverse complement strand
AGGGTAATGGCGACAACCACCGACGGCGTTTCGCGCGTCAGATCGGCGCCCGCCATCATCGGAATGCTTGCCGCCAGCACCAGATTGGAGGCCGCCCACCACAGGGTTGCCGAGGCCTGGCGATTCTGCAGCCAGGCGAAGACGAGAAAGACGCCGCTGACGGCCGCCACGAAGCTGCCCGCCAGCATCAGTGTCGGCAAATCGATTCTCATGGCACCACGAACCTTACCGATCGCTCGGGCCGTCCACGATCCGGCCCCCCGTGCTCGTCGCGTCGACGACGGTGCCGAGGCAGCTTTGGCGCAACCCAGGCGGCCGACACCAATACCCCGCTTCCGGTCAATCGACTGTTAACGCGGGCAATGTTCCCGCTACGGTTGTTTCAAGCCACCCGGATAACGTTCGAGTCGCGGGCGCCGCCATCGTCGTCGATGCGCTCGACGCGATTGCGTCCGAGGCGCTTGGCGCGGTAGAGGGCGCGGTCGGCCAGTTCGATCGCCGCCTCGAGGCTGCGGCCCGGCGGCACAACCGCGACGCCGGCGCTGACCGTCGCGTTGATCGCCTCGTCTGCGACGCCGCCGGTCGTGGCGGCAAAACCATGGCGAACACGGTCGGCGATGACATAGGCGACTTCCGCCGCGGCCGCCGGGAGGACGACCGCGAACTCTTCGCCGCCGACCCGACCGAACAGGTCGTTCGGACGCAGGGCGGTGCGGGCGGCCTCGGCGAAGGCACGCAGGGTGCGATCGCCGGCGGCGTGACCGTGGGTGTCGTTGATGTGCTTGAAATCGTCGAGGTCGAATACGATCACCGAGCACGGGGCGGCGTCCTCGTGGCAGCGGCGCAGGAGACGTTCGGCGCGCTGGAAGAAGGCTCCGCGGTTGGCGACGCCGGTCAGCGCGTCGAATTGGGCGGCGCTGATGTAGCCTAGCTCGACGCGCTCCTTGGCCATGACCACCATGAAGACGGCGGTGCCGATCGTGTAGGTCAGGTTCTCGAAGTGGATGAGACCGAACACGCTGGTCAGCGGCGGCACGGCGTCAGCAATCGTGCCACCGGTGAGAAGGTGAATTATGCCGGCGAGGAAGATCAGCGCGTGCAAGCTGAACAGCCCCATCAGCGGCCAGCGCGCCCGCAACGGCTCGCCGCGGCTTCGCCACAGCTCCACGTTGGCAGCCGCCAGGTAGGCGATCCACACCGCGAAGCTGGCCCCGGTCGGTGCGGCTTCGGGGCCGCCCGGCAACGGCAGGAGGCCGACCGCCAGCCAGGCCAGCGGGCCCGCCACCAACGCGATCGGCGGTACCCTCCGCCGGTTGAACGTGCGCACGCCGCCCCACACTAGCGGCGGCGTGACCACCAGGAAGCCGTTGGCGATCGCGATCGTCAGTGGCCGGTGGGTCGCCAGACCGGCGGCAAGGCCGCTGATGGCGATGGCGTCGATGCCGTTGGCGATCGCCCACCACAACAGGGCGCGAGCCGAGCGGATCTGCATCCAGGCGCCGAACAGCAACAAGCCGCTGATGCCCGCAACGAAGCTGCCCGCTGCCATCAGGGTCAAAGCGTCAAGATGCATCGCGCACGCCAGACATGGGCGCGGTCGTCGGCCAGACCCCGCGCGCCGTTGGGGATCGCCGACATTCTTCGGCAAAATCGTTGCGATGTATTAAGGGGCGGCCCCGCGAATCCGGGCCACCGTGCAGCGGATTGTTAACCGTCCGCAGCGGGCGGCCGCGGGGCGACAGACGTGGTGCCGGTTAGCGGGTCGGCACCGGCTCGTCGCCGCGGTAGTCATAGAAGCCGCGGCCGCTCTTGCGGCCGAGCCAGCCGGCCTCGACGTATTTGACCAGCAGCGGGCAGGGCCGGTACTTGGAATCGGCCAGCCCCTCGTGCAGCACCTGCATGATCGCCAGACAGGTGTCGAGGCCGATGAAGTCGGCGAGCTGGAGGGGTCCCATCGGGTGATGGGCGCCCAGACGCATGGCCGCGTCGATCGCCTCGACCGTGCCGACCCCCTCGTGCAGGGTATAGATCGCCTCGTTGATCATCGGCACCAGAATGCGGTTGACGATGAAGGCGGGAAAGTCCTCGGCGACCACCGCCGTCTTGCCGAGGCGGGCGACGAAGTCCCTGGCGGCGACGAAGGTGGCCTCGTCGGTGGCGATGCCGCGGATCAGTTCGACCAGCTCCATCACCGGCACCGGATTCATGAAGTGGATGCCGATGAAGCGGTCGGGGCGGTCGGTGGAGGCGGCAAGACGGGTCACCGAAATCGACGAGGTGTTGGTGGCCAGCAGCGCGGTCGGCTTGAGCACCCCCTTGAGCTCGGCGAAGATGTCGCGCTTGACCGCTTCGTTTTCGGTCGCCGCCTCGATGACCAGGTCGGCGGCTGCGAGCTGGTCGTAGTCGGGAGCGGCGGCGATATGGGCGAGAGCGGCCTTGCGGTCGGCCTCGCTGAGCTTCCCGGAGGACGCCTGGCGGGTCATGTTGCCGTTGATGGTGGCAAGGCCGGAGTTGACCCGCTCACCGCTGACGTCGTTGAGCAGGACATCGAAGCCGGCCAACGCGCACACGTGCGCGATGCCGCTTCCCATCTGGCCGGCGCCGACGATGCCGATCGTGTTCAGGGCGGTGGTCATGGACGAAACGACTCCCTCTCCACAGGGCTGCACAAATCAAGGGTCCGGCCGGCGGGTGTCACAGCGCCCGCTCCAGCTCCGGCAGGATTTCGAACACGTCGCCGACAAGGCCGTAATCGGCGACCTGGAAGATCGGCGCCTCCGGGTCCTTGTTGATGGCGACGATGACCTTGGCCTCCTTCATGCCGGCGAGGTGCTGGATGGCGCCGGAAATACCGCAGGCGATGTAGAGGTCGGGCGCCACGATCTTGCCGGTCTGGCCGACCTGGAGGTCGTTGGGGGCATAGCCGGCGTCGACGGCGGCGCGACTGGCGCCGATGGCGGCGTTCAGCTTGTCGGCGACCGGCTCCAGATAGGTGGCGAAATTCTCCGCCGACCGGAAGGCGCGACCGCCGGAAATGACGATGGCGGCGGCGGTGAGTTCGGGCCGCGCCGACCTGGACAGATCGGCGCCGACGAAGGTCGACAACACCGGCCCCTGCGCAGCGGCGATTGCCTCGATCGGTGCGGCGGCGGTTGCGGCCGTGCGGGCGGCGAAGGCGGAAGCCCGTACCGTGATCACCTTGGTGGCATCGGCGCTTCTTACCGTCTCGATGGCATTGCCGGCGTAGATCGGCCGCGCGAAGGTGTCGGGGGTCACCACCTGGACGATGTCGGAGATCTGCATCACGTCGAGGAGGGCGGCGACGCGCGGCATCACGTTCTTGCCGAAGGTGGTCGCCGGAGCCACGAGGGCGCCATAGGCGGCGGCGATGGCGACGATGGTGGCGGCAAGCGGCTCGGCAAGCTGGTGGGCAAGCGTCTCGTCGTCGGCGAGGAGAACCTTGGCGACGCCGGTGAGACGGGCGGCCGCGGCCGCAGCTGGGCTGCAATCCTTGCCGGCGACCAGCAGGTGCACTTCGCCGCCGAGCTCGCCGGCGGCGGTCAGCGCCCGTGCCGTCGCCGTGGCAAGGGTCCGGTTGTCGTGTTCGGCGACGAGCAGGGTGGTCATGGAGCGGGCGCGCGGGGTGCGGTCAACACGGTGGCGGTCATAGCACGCCGGCCTCGGTTTTGAGCCGCTCGACCAGCTCGGCGGCCGAAGCGACCCTCACTCCGGCGCGACGTGCCGGCGGTTGGCTCACCTTGAGCACGGTCAGACGCGGGGCGAGGTCGACGCCGAGGTCGGCGGCGGTCGATTCGGTGAGCGGCTTCTTCTTCGCCCGCATGATGTTGGGGAGCGAGGCGTAGCGCGGCTCGTTCAGCC
>CAZSWL010000122.1:0-13947 GCA_964610725.1 uncultured Bauldia sp. | reverse complement strand
ACCAGCTGCTTGAGCTTGAGATAGATCGGTCTGTTTTCCTTCTGCTCCATGCCGTGCGCAAGGGTCGTCGGCCCGGCAAGGCAAAGAGCCTGATCGGCCGGCAACGCGGTCGCGAACAACAAGGCGCCATAAACGCCGGCGGAATTGCCGATGCAGACCACGCGCGCGCTTCCCAGCTTGGCGAGCAAGGCCCGCAGGCGCGTCACCGAAGTGTCGAAATCGCCCAAAGCGCGGATTCCTTGCAGAAACAGAGATTGGTTGCGGTCGCGCAAATAGATGACGTTGGCGGCCAGACCGTCGAGGAAGAGATCGAGAATGTTGAGCGACACGCCAAACCGGTGGGCAACGCCGCAAAACAACACGAAGGTCGTCGCGGCCGAGGTCGCCACGACCTGCACGTCGCGATCGACATCGTCGCCGAGACGGCTGACCACCGGAAGCGCGGGAGCCGACCCTACCACCTGCGCCTCGAAAGGCCGCCACGTCGGCGACAGCCGGCGATCGCAGGCGGCCACATACGCGGCGGCGGTCGCCATCCGCCCGATGTGGACCAGGCTGATGAAGGTGAGCCGGGCAAGAGGAACACTCATTTCGCCGATCTCGGACCGCCCGTCGCGCTCGTGCGCGATGATCCAGTCGAGGGCGCCGCGCACGGCTTCGACCGGTTCGTCGGCGACCGGCGGCTCGCGGCGTAGCTTTTCGATGAGGTCGAAATCCAGTTGCGTGCGGCGTAGAGGCGCGCGCCACCCGCCGGGTTGATCGCGACCAAGCAGGCGGTCAATGTCGGTCAATGTCGGCCAACGTCGTGGCTTTGGATGAACGCGGCGATCGCTTCGATCGATTTCAGGACGTCGACGACATCGTCGGGAATCACGATGCTGTAGGTCTCCTGCACGCTGAAAAGGATCGACGCGTGATCGAGCGAATCGAGCCCGGCATCGTCAAAATCGGCCGAAACGGGAAGTTGCGAGAAATCGATCTCGGGACGAACTTCCTGAACAATCGAGCGCACCTTGCCGGCGATCGTCTCGTCCATCATACCCTCCGCAAGATTGTCGTCGCCCAGCCCAGGCCGACACCGAATCCGCTCAGCAAGACCACCTGCTCCTGTCCGTTGATCAACTCCTCGAGCATCAGCGGCAACGAGGACGACACCGTGTTGCCATAAGCGGCGGACGGAAACGGCGGGCTGTCGATGGCTAGTCGCCGCGCGATCGTGTCGACGACGTAACGCGAGCCCGGGTGAAAGATGAAGCGGTCGACGTCGTCTTTGGTCAGTCCGCTCGACGCGATCACGCGCTCGACGCTGGCGGGAATTTCGCGGGCGGCGAAATCGAAGACGGCGCGGCCGTTCATCGACAGCCGGCCGTCGGCGACGCGCAGCGCATCAGCGGCCGCGCCGACGGTGCCCAGGTCAAAGTTGCCGACGACGAATACCGGATCCGAAGCGAGCAGCGTGACGGTCGCGGCGTCGCCGAAGATGAGCGCGGTGTTGCGGTCGTCCGGATCGACGATCGCCGAGTAGGGGTCGGCGGTAATGAGCAGGCCCTCGTCAACACCGGCGCAGTGCATGAAACCGATGACGGCCGCCAAGCCGGCAACGTAGCCCGAACATCCGAGCGAAATGTCGAATGCAAAGCAGGACGGGGAAAGACCGAGCTTGCGATGGACGATGGCCGAGGTGTGCGGCAGCCCGTCATCGTCCGGGTTCTGGGTAACGACGACGACGCACTTGGCGTTGGCGGCGGTCATGCCGCGATCTCGCTCGAGCCGGTGGATGGCCGCGACCGCCAGGTCGGACGTCTTGGCGGCGGGCGATTTGCGGCTCAGCGCGGCGAACCCCAGTTTCCCGGTAACGAACTTCTCGTCGAAGCCCAGTTGGCGACCGCGCTCAACGGCGTTCACCCGGTCCGGCGGCAGATACGAGGCGATGCTGCGAATCCCGATCAAGGCGCCACCCCCATGAAGGCAACGCGGCCGAGCGCCTCGCCGTCGCAGGCAATCGGCGCCACAAACATGCGCGCGCCGAGACGCTGAAGATTGGTGATGGTGATCACGCCCGACTTGGGAACGTGACGGGTGACCAGGCGGCTGAAGAGCAGCCTGACGCCCGGCTGCAGCGTCGCTTCAATCAGGCGCTTGTGCAAATCGACGACGGTTTCGATGAACGTGCCGGGAGCGCCGATTGCGCCGGAGATGCTGCCGCCCCGCAACGTGGCGGCATCGACAATGTCGGCCTCATTGGACGCGGCGCGACGGGGTGATGGCGCGTCGCGGTCGGGGCACAGGAAGAAATGGATCGGTTCGCCGCGATCGATGCACGCGAACTCGCCAACCACGTCGAGCCGGTCGCGGACGACGGTCAGAAGCAACGGCTCGACGATCAGTCGGCGGATGACCAGCGTGATCTCGGTCGGCTCTTGCAGATGGCGAACGATTGCCTCGAAGATCGTCGTGCTGTGCAGATAGTCGCGCGAGCCTCGCAAGGCGACATCAAGGCGGATCGCCTCCCCAGATATGGCCATCGCGGTCCCGGTCATTGCGGCCAGTTCGCTCCCAGTGTTGCCCGTGCACCCACGGACAACGCACCACGCCTCGGCCGCGGCGGCGGAGGCTGGTTCGCCTTGACCTGGATCAGACCGAAACGCCGGCCGGTCGTGGCATAGTTGATTTGTGCAACCGGTTCGCAGTCTAGTTGATTCGATGCGACCTGTCCTCGTCGGCGTGCCGATGATCGGACTTGCGCTCGGCTTTGCGGTAAGGGCGGCCGGTCACGATGCCGCCGGCCAATTGATCTGGGGCACGGCGACGGTGCCCGTGCTCGTCGCGCTCGGCATCGAAATCGCGGTCAGCCTGAGACGGCGTGAGGTCGGGCTCGACATCATCGCTTTCCTGGCGATGGCAGGGGCACTCGTTCTCGGCCAGATGCTCGCCGGCGCGGTGGTCGCGTTGATGTACGCCGGCGGACAGTTCCTGGAGAGCTACGCGTCGCGGCGGGCACGACGCGAGATGACGGCGCTGCTCGAACGAGCGCCGAGATTCGCTCTTCGCCACGGCGACCACGGCCTGGTGGAAGTGGCGATCGAGACGATCGTGCCGGGTGACCGCATCCTGGTGCCGCGCGGCGGCATCGTGCCCGTCGACGGAACCGTCGGCAGCGACGGCGCCGTGCTCGATCAGTCGGCGCTGACCGGCGAAGCGATGCCGGTGCGCCTGGCAGCCGGCGCGGACGCGATGAGCGGCGCCACCAACGCCGGCATGGCCTTCGACGTGGTCGCCACCCGCCCGGCCGCCGAAAGCACCTACGCCGGCATCATCCGACTGGTCGAGGCGGCGGCGCGGGCCAAGGCACCGATGGTCAGGCTGGCCGATCGTTTCGCTATCGTCTTCCTGGCGGCGACGCTGACCATAGCCGGCGTCGCGTGGCTGGCGACCGGCGACGCGGTACGCTGGCTGGCGGTCATGGTGGTGGCGACCCCCTGCCCGCTGATCCTGGCCGTGCCGGTGGCGATCATCGCCGGGGTGTCGCGGGCGGCGCGGATCGGCGTGCTGATCAAGGGCGGTGGCGCCCTCGAGACGCTGGCCAACGTCGGCACGGTGGTGCTCGACAAGACCGGGACGCTGACCAGCGGCCGCGCGGCGCTGGCCGCGTCCTATTCACGCGGCGGATTTGCCGACGACGATCTCCTGCGCCTGGCCGCCTCGCTCGACCAGGCCTCCAACCACGTCATCGCGCAGGCACTGGTGGCAGCAGCACGCGCAAGGGGCCTGAGGCTGACGCCGCCCGAGCAGGTGCGCGAAACGCCGGGGAGCGGGCTCACCGGCCTGGTCGGCGGGCGCGAGGTCGCCGTCGGCGGCCTCGGCTACGTGCGCGATCGCTCGCACGATGGCGCGGCGCTCCCGGCAAGCGAGCCGGCGCGCGGCGGCGAAGTCGCGGTGGCCGTGGCGGTCGACGGCGTGCTCGCCGGTTTGCTGGTGTTTACCGACGAGGTGCGGGCCGACGTGCCGCGGGCGCTTGCCGACTTTCGCGCCGGCGGCGTCACACGGATCGTGCTCGCCTCGGGCGATGCCCGCGAGGTGACCGAGACCGTCGCGGCACGGCTCGACATCGACGCGGTCGAAAGCGAAATGACGCCCGAGCGGAAGGTGCTGGCAGTCGCCCGCGAGCGCGACGGGCGGGCGGTGATGATGATTGGCGACGGGGTGAACGACGCGCCGGCGCTGGCCGCCGCCGACATCGGCGTCGCCATGGGCGCCTCCGGATCGGCCGCGTCGGCGGAGGCGGCGGACGTGGTACTGTTGGTCGATCGTATCGACCGCGTCGGCGAGGCAATGACAATTGCGCGACGCTCGCGGCGGATCGCGCTGGAAAGCGTGGTGGCCGGCATTTCGCTGTCGGCGGCGGCGATGATCGTCGCCGCCTTCGGCTACCTGCCGCCGGTCGAGGGGGCGCTGGTGCAGGAGGTGATCGACGTCGCCGTCATCCTCAACGCGCTGAGGGCGCTCGGCGGTCCGGTGACGCTGTCGCGCCCGCCGGCGGGGGTCGGGGCCGCGCTCGACGTGGGCAAAGGAGAACCGTCATGACACCGCGCATCGCATCGGTCGTGCTGGCGTTGGCACTGGTCCCGGGCGCGGCGGCGGCCGCCGGCGACATGTCGGACCAGGCCAAACAGGGCCAGGCGATCGTCCGCAACGCCTGCAGCTCCTGCCACGCGACGGAGCTCGACGGTGCCAGTCGCAATCCGCAGGCGCCGCCGTTCCGCGAGGTGGCCAAGCGGTATCCGCCGGAGGACCTGAGCGAGGCGCTGGCCGAGGGGATCGACATTGGGCACCCGGAGATGCCGGAATTCGTGTTCGAGCCCGACGCGATCGGTGCGATCATCGCCTATCTCGACTGGCTCGGTGCGCACGCGCAACCGTAACGCCCTCTCGCCTGCCGCGTCACTGGAAGCGGGCGATGGAAAAAGGCGCCAGGTTGCGGTCGCCGCGGCCGGCGACGACCTCGGCGACATGGCGGGCGGTGGCGGCCGAGAGCGTGAGGCCGAGGTGGCCGTGGCCGAAGGCGAAGACGATGCGCGGGTCCTGCGGGTGAGCACCGATGACCGGGAGCGAGTCGGGCGTTCCGGGCCGGCAGCCCATCCATCGGACCCCTCCGGTTTCGGGTATGTCGGGCAGATAGCGACGCGCCTTCTTCACCATGGCGGCCGAACGGGCGAAATTCGGGGGCGCGTCGACCGCGGCCAGCTCGACGGCACCGCCGACGCGCACGCCATCGGCAAGGGGCGTCGCGCAGAAGCCATGGTCGTCGAAAAAGACCGGCAGCGGCAGATCGAGGTCGAGGCCGGCGAAGGTGGTGTTGTAGCCGCGCTCCGCCTCGAGGGAGACGGCAACACCGAGCTGGCGAACAAGATCGCGCGACCATACGCCGCCGGCGACGACGGCGCGCGCGAAGCTCGCCTCGCCGTCAGCGGTGACGACGACCACTCGTTCGGGCTCGGGACGCAGGGCGACCACGTTGGCAGCGCGCAGCGCCCCGGCAACGCGGCGGCGCAGGCCCGTCAGAACAGCAAGCGGGCTGGTGACGGTCCAGTCCGCCGGTGCGAAGATGGCGCGGGCGAACGGGCCGGTCAGCGCCGGTGCCATGCGACGCGCTTCCGGCGGGTCGATCTCACGGTAGTCGATCCCGTGGCGGGCGCGCTCCCGCCATTCGGCGGCACCCACGCGGAAGCCGGCGTCACTGTCGAAGACATGCAGCGAGCCGGTGCGGCGCATGTGGCGGTCAAGGCCGGCGCGCCTGGCGAGCTCGTTGTGGTCGGCCAAGGCGGTCTTCATCAGAAAGCCGAGCGCGGCGGTGGCGCGGGCGACGCGGCTCGGACGGGCGGCGGCGGCGAAGCGAGCTAGCCAGGGGGCGAGCGCCGGCAAATCGGCGAGACGCACGGCAAGCGGGCCGAGCGGGTCGAGCAACCAGCCGGGGGCGGCGGCCAGCGTGGCCGGACGCGCCAGTGGCGAGATGCCGCTCAGGGAAATCACTCCGGCATTGCCGGTCGAGGGCGGGCGGCCGTCGGGATCGCGCTCGAAGACGGTGACGGCGAAGCCTGCGGCGAGCAGCCAGACCGCGATCGCCGAGCCGACGATGCCGCCGCCGACTACGGCCACCGACGGGGGTTCATTGCCGTGCGTCTCGCTTGCCGCCATGGCGCAGCAATAGACCAGAAAGCGGGCGGGCGGTCAGGCGGCGCGATCAGCCCCGCTTGCGCAGCAGCGAGCCGCCCAGGCCGTCGTCGTCCTCGCCGATGAAGCCGCCGTACTCGCCGTCGACGCCCATGACATTGGTGCGCGGTCGGCTGGTGGTGGTGGTCGCCTCGCGCCAGCGGTCGACGACGGCGTTGATGAAGTCGGTGTCGAGCGGGCGCGTCTGGTCGAGGCGGGCCTGCATGCCCGACGTACTGTGAGGCAGGCGATCCTCGGCCAGATCCTTGAAGCGGAAGCGGGTCGGCAAGGGAACGCCCTCGCCGAAGGCGATGGCCTCGCGGGTGCCGAGCGAGGCAAGGAAGGCGATAAGGCTCGATCCCGCCTCGGGAACGGCGGAGCGCACGATCGCCTGGTCGTTGTCGTTGGCCATGCGCATGGCGAAGACGGTCGAGCACTGGGACAGGATGGTGGCGTCGAGATCGGCCGGCCGCTGGGTGATGGCGCCGAGGAAGACGCCGTACTTGCGGCCTTCCTTGGCGATGCGCGACAGCGACTTGCGGGTCGGTCCGAAGCCGAGCGTGCGGTCGGCCGGGGCGTAGCGGTGGGCCTCCTCGCAGCAGACCAGGATCGGGGCGGCGCCGTCGCTCCACTGGCCGAACTCGAAGGCCATGCGACACATCACCGAAACGACCGAGTCGACCACCTCGGCGGGGAAGCCGGCGAGCTGCATGACGGTGATCGGCTTGCCGTTGATGGGCAGGCGGAACAGGTCGGCGAGCACCTTGACCATCATGTCCTCGATGAAAACGTTGTTGAACATGAAGGTGTAGCGGGAGTCGTTGCCGAGGGTGTCGATACGGGTCAACAGGCGGTGGAAACGTGTCCAGATCGAACGGTTCTCGAGCTTGCCCATGCGCTCGTCGATCAACTTCATCAGATCGGAAACGCGATAGGGAACCGGGGTATCGGCGGTGTAGCCGCCGCCGGCCGACTTGCGCAGCAGAACGCGCTCGCCGCGCGAATTTGAGGCGTACTGCGCCTTGGCGTTGGGGATCGCCTCCGACAAAATCTCGCTCTCCTCCTCGATGCCCGGGCGGCCGCGGAAGAAGACGTCGACGATCTCCTCGAAATTGAACAGCCAGAAGGGCAATTCGAGGTTGCGCGGGTTGACGACGTGGGCAAGCTCGCCGAAGCACTGGCCGTATTCGTTGTGGGGATCGATGAGGAAGACCCGCAGGTTGGCCTTCTTCTTGAGGATCTCATGAAGTATGAGCGCCACCGCCGACGACTTGCCGACGCCGGTGGTGCCGAGCACGGCGAAGTGCTTGCGCAGCAGTTCCTCGAAATTGACGTAGGCGGGCACGGAGGCATCGAGGCGCAGATGACCGACCTCGACGGTCTCACCTTTGTCGATGCGGTGGATGAGGCTAATGTCGTCGGTGTGCAGGCGGGCGATGCGGTCCTCGATCTTGGGATAGTTGGAAACGCCGCGCTGAAAGAACGCTTTGTCGGTCTGATAGCGCCGGATCTCGCCCATGAAGTCGATCTCGGCGATGAGGTTGCCGGCGTCCTTCTCCTCGGGGAGCGGCGGCAGCACGGCCATGCGCACGACCACCCCGACGATGAGCGAATCCTGGGATCTGACGCCGACCAACCGCCCGATGGTCAGCGAGTCGTCTGAATCGTGGAGCCGGGCGTCCTTGAAAAGACGGGCAGAGGCCCCGCCGCCGGTGACGGTGGTAATGCGGCCGAGCTCGACGTGCGACGCTTCCATAAACTGCGGTTCCTGGCTTGTGACGCCGGTTAATACCCGTCCCGCGGGGGTGCATCATGCGCAGCGAAAGGTAAATGTCCGGTCATCGAAACCCGCCCATCTCGCAACTTTCGCCAACACGGTGTAGCGATTAACGAGCCCGCGGAGGGAGACGGAGTCCGATGTCCATCGTTACGTTTTCGCTCAATCCGACCATCGACATGTCGAGCGAGGCCGAGCTGGTCAGGCCGACCCACAAGATCCGAACGGCAAACGAATCCTATGACCCGGGCGGCGGCGGCGTGAACGTGGCCCGCGTCGTCCACGAGCTCGGCGGCCAGGCCAGGGTGATCTGCCCGGCCGGCGGCTTCACCGGCTTGCTGCTCGACCAGATGCTGGGGGCGATGGGGATCGAGCGCACGATCGTGCCAATCGCGGGACTGACGCGCATCGGCGTGACCGTGTTCGAGCGGAGCAGCGGCCACGAGTTCCGTTTCATTCCGGGCGGTCCGCAGCTGTCGCCGGCAGAGCTCGACGCCTGTCTCGCGGCGGTGCGCGACGCCACCTTCGACTACTTCATCGCCAGCGGCAGCATTGCAAACGGCGCACCGCCCGACATCCTGGCGCGAGTTGGCAAGATCGTCGCGGAAAAGGGCGCAAAATTCATCCTCGACAGCTCGGGCCCCGGGCTCGGCATCACGCTCGACCAGGGGTCGGTGTATCTGGTGAAACCGAGTTTCGGCGAACTGGAAGCCCTCGCCGGGCGTCGTCTCGACGACGAGTCGGCGCGTGACGCCGCCCTCGACATCATTGAACGCGGCCATGCCGAGATCGTCACGGTCACCATGGGAGCGGCAGGCGCGTTGGCGGTCAGCAAGGATACGGTGCTGCGCATGTGGTCGCCCAAGATCCGATCGCGTTCGGCGGTCGGCGCCGGCGACAGCTTCCTCGCCGCCATGACGCTGGCGCTGTCGCAAGGGCGCGCCCTGGAGGATGCGCTGATCTTCGCCATCGCCGCCGGGGCCGCCACGGTGCTGACCGCCGGCACCCAGCTCTGCCACAAGAACGATGTCGGGCGTATCTAC
The DNA here is from genome assembly GCA_964610725.1 of uncultured Bauldia sp. Lineage (GTDB taxonomy): Bacteria > Pseudomonadota > Alphaproteobacteria > Rhizobiales > Kaistiaceae > JBBDMC01. The sequence continues at coordinate 4,917 of CAZSWL010000122.1, read as the reverse complement.
GATGACCTGTGCCGGGCGCGGTCGGGCGACGCGGTCGCAATTTGACCGAGGTCAACGACCCGGCCGGGTGAGCGGCGTCTACGTCTTTGCGTTCAAGAGCTGGAGGACGATCATGGACTGTCGGAAGTCCGCGCGTGAAGTATCGGAATCCTCGGCACTGCTGAGCCAGGCCGCCGAGACGGCGATGAGCGGGTTCAACCTGCTCGGCAAGGGCGCCTACGCCGACGGGGCGCTCAGCCGGAAGAGCAAGGAGCTGATCGCCCTGGCGATCAGCATCAGCGTTCGCTGCGACGGCTGCGTCGCCTATCACGCCAAGCGGGTCGCCCAGCTAGGGGCAAGCCGGGAAGAGGTCGCCGAGGTGATCGCGGTCGCCGTCCAGATGGGCGGCGGGCCGGGCATGGTGTACGGCGGCGAGGCGTTGAGAGCCTTCGACACCTTCAGCAAGCCGGTCGACGCGGCGGGGGCGGCATAAGCCGTCCCGGCCCGCCTCACAGGCGGGGAAGCCAGACATCGAGGACGGCGGCGCGCTGTTCGTCGTGCACGACGGCAAGCGCCTCAGCAATGGCCGCCTCGACCTCGTCGGGACGACGCACGATCCTGGCGTGGGCGCCGCCGGCCGCAGCGGCGATGGCGGAATAGTCGGGCGGCGGATCAAAGGCCAAACCGATGTCGCCGGCGCGGCTGGCGTAGCCCTGCGGATGAACCTGCAACGCCGAGAACTTGGGCGCCGCCCAGCCGCGATTGTTGTAGATGACCTGAAGGAAGGGGGTGCGGTTGCGGGCCGCCATCCAGTGCACGGTCGATGGCTGCGAAAACAGGTATGAGCCGTCGCCGGTAAGCGCGACGACGGTCCGTTCGGGGGTGGCGAGCTTGGCGCCAATGGCGGCGCCACCGTGCCAGCCGAGCGAGCTCGCGCCGCTGGTGAACAGCGTGCCGGCGGCGCGCTCGCCGATATGATCGGCGACCACCGCGTAGTTGGTGATGCCCTCGTTGAGGACGATCGCATCCGCCGGGATGTGGCGGCGCAGGCAGGCGGTGAGGAATTCCGGCGATATGTCCTCGCCGTCGGCTCGCTCGTGCTCGGCGAGGCGAGCGGCGCGGCGACGATGGCGCTCGGCGCAACGGGCGAGGCGTTCCGTCGCGGCCCGGCCATCGACCGTCAGATCATCGAGGCGCGCGTTGATCTGGCGGATCGCGGTCAGCGCGTCGGCATGAAAAACGCCGCGCGCCTTCAGGTACCACAGCGGCGCCCACGGTTTCAGCGGATCGACGTCGATGTGGAAGACGGCCGCGTCATGGCGCGGCCTGCTTACCGCAGGAATCCACGGAACGTCGCTGTCGATGACCAGAACGACGTCGGCCTCGGCGAGCGCCTCGTTCTGGACGGGCTGGCTCCACTGGTTGCCCTGATAGAGCTCGTCGTCGTGAGGAAAATTGACGTGGCTCGGTGCCGACTCGACGACCGCCACAGCCAATCGCCGGCACAGGCGCGCAAGCGCGTCAACCGCGGCGGGCCGGCGGCCGAGATAGGAGGTGACGATCAGCGGCCGCCTGGCGCCGGCAAGGGCGGTGGCGACCTCGACGACCGCTTCCTCGGACAGCGCCCGCGGAGCGATCGGCGGCCATTCGGCCGGATCGAGGCGGACTGGCGCGGCCGCCGCTTCGGTGACCTCACGGGCAGCGACCATGTAAACCGGACCCTGGGGGTCGCTGGCAGCCACCTGCAGGGCGCGGGCGACCACCTGCGGCAGGTTGACGGCGGTGCGCAGCTCGTTCTCGTATTTGACGTACTGGCGCACGATACCGCGCTGGTCGCGGCTGTCCTGCAGCCAGTGGATGAATTCATTGCGGCCGCCGGGCAGCTCGCCTTCCTGGGTCAACGGCGACAGACCGGCGAAAATGAAGACGGGAACCCGGTTGCGGGCAACGTTGTGGAGGGCGCCGGCCAGCGCCTGGGTGCCGCAGTCGACGTGGACGAACACCGCCTGGGCGGAGCCGCTCACCTGGGCGTGGCCGTGGGCGCAGCTCAGCGCCACCATCTCATTCGGGCAGGTGATCACCTCCGGGATGGCGCGACCGCTGGCGCGCGCCTCGGCGATCGCCTCGATGATCGCCGGATGGTCGCTGCCGTAGTTGGCGAAGACGTAAGAGACCCCGCAGGCGCGCAACGTCTCCAGCAACGCCGTACTGGCGGTATACACCAAAGTCCCCTGCCCCCCAGGTTGTTGCGCCCGGTCCGCATGCCGGTCAGGCGGCGCGTATAGCGCGAACGCGGGCGGATTGGCAATTCGTTTGGCTACAAACCTTCCCGGCGGGCCGCTACCCGCCGCCTGACCGTTAGAGCAGCGGCGCGGCAATCGACGGCGGCGGCGGTAGCAACCGCGCGAAATAGGCGAGGCCGGCGTCGGTGACCCGGTTGGCGGCGGCATCGAAATAGTCGCCGGGAAGAGTCCGCGTCCTGCCGGCGACGGCGGCGAGGTCGACGACGGCCAGCCGTGTCTCGCCGGCGGCGTGCTGCAGGGCGACCGATCCGCTCGGCCGATCGCAGGCAGCAACCGCGAAGGCGCCGACATCGAAGGCCTCGCGGCTGTCGCGCTCGCTGACGGCAGCGACGAAGCCGCGCGGCAGGTAGCCGAAGGTGTCGACGCGGGCGCGCACTTTGGGAAACTCGCGCTTGATCCGCTCCTGCAGGGCAAGGCCGAGATCGCCGCCGGAAATCTGGAGGTTGCCGTGGGCGTCACGCTCCTGGCGACCGGGGGGAATGAGGCTCTCGGCGAGCGGGCGATTGTCCTCGCCGGTCACCCCCTCCGACATGGCGACCACACAACGGCCGCGACGTTCGAATGTGGCGCGGATGTCGGCGATCAGCCGATCGACCGAGAAGGATGCCTCGGGCACATAAACGAGATGCGGACCGTCGCTGTCGTCGCGGCGCCACGAAGCGGACGCTGCGGTGAGGAAGCCGGCGTGGCGCCCCATGACGATGCCGACGTAGATGCCGGGAAGCGCGCGAAAGTCGAGATCGATGCTGAGGAAAGCCTCGGCGACGAACAGGGCGGCCGAGATGAAGCCCGGCGTGTGGTCGTTCTCGGTGAGGTCGTTGTCGATGGTCTTGGGCGCATGGATGAGGGCGATGGCGCCGGCGGCTTCCCGTTCCAGAACCTGCAGCGTGCCGGCGGTGTCGTTGCCGCCGATATAAATGAAGGCGTCGGCGCCGGCGGCGCGCAATCCCGACAGGATGCGTTGGCAATAGGCGGCGTCGGGCTTGTCGCGGGTCGATCCAAGCGCCGAACTCGGCGTCGCGGCGATGGCGCGGAGATCGTCCTCGCCGATGGCGCTGAGATCGACGAAATCACCGGCGGCCACGCCGCGCACGCCATAGCGGGCGCCGAGAACCTTGGCGCCCTGGTGGCGACGACGCGCCTCGAGCACGGCGCCGACCAGGGTCTGGTTGACGACCGCGGTCGGGCCGCCACCCTGGGCAATGACCAAAACCTTGCTCATGACATTCCTCGTTATCAATCGGGTTCCGGGCGGCACTATCGCACCGGCCCACGCCCGCTCAAAATCGACTTCGCCCCCGGCAAGCGGCTATTGTCGCCGCCAAATCAAGAGGGGGAGCCGGGTGACCATCATCGAGACCATCGCCGCCGGCGCCGACGGGGCGCCTGCCGTCGTCGCGCCGGGGCGGAGCGCCCTCACCCACGGCGGGCTTCGCCACCGGATGCTGGCGGTGGCCAGACAACTGCACGACCTCGGCCTCGGCCGCGGTGACCGCATCGCCATCGTGCTTGCCAACGGGCCCGAAATGGCGACCGCCTTCCTGGCGGTGGCGGTGGCGGCGACCACCGCCCCGCTCAACCCGGCCTATCGCGAGGAAGAACTGGACTTCTATCTGAGCGATATCGGCGCCAAGGCGATCCTGGTGGCGGACGGCGAGACGGGCCCGGCGCTCGCGGCCGCCAGCCGGCGGGGCATCGCGGTGCTCAGGCTGATGGCCGACGAGGACGGCCCGGCGGGGAGCTTCGCCATCGCCGGCGAGCCGCTCGGTGCTCCGGCGGAGCCGGCGCTCGCCGAGGCGGGCGATGTCGCACTTCTACTGCACACTTCCGGTACCACGTCGCGACCGAAGCTGGTGCCGCTAACCCACGCCAACCTCGCCGCCTCGGCGGCCCACATCGGCAGGACGCTGCGGCTGACCGCAGACGACCGCTGCCTCAACGTCATGCCGCTGTTTCATATCCACGGGCTGGTGGCGGCGGTGCTCGCCTCGCTGGCGGCGGGGGGCAGTGTCTTCTGCACGCCCGGCTTCAACGCGTTGGTGTTCTTGCGCTGGCTGAACGAAGCGAAACCGACCTGGTATACGGCGGTGCCGACCATGCACCAGGCGATCCTCGCCCGGACCGCCCGCAACCGGGACGCGGCCGGGCAAGCGCGGCTGCGCTTCATTCGCTCGTCCTCGTCGTCGCTGCCACCGCAGGTGATGGCGGAGGTGGAGGCCACCTTCGGCTGCCCGGTGATCGAATCCTACGGGATGACCGAGGCCAGCCACCAGATGACCTCCAACCCGCTGCCGCCCGCGGTGCGCAAGCCCGGCAGCGTCGGCCCGGCGGCGGGACCGGAGGTGGCGATCATGGCCGAGGACGGCCGGCTGCTCGCTGCCGGCGAGACCGGCGAGATCGTCATTCGCGGGCCGAACGTCACGGCCGGCTACGAGAACAATCCGGCGGCCAATGCGGCCGCCTTCGCGCACGGCTGGTTCCACACCGGCGACCAGGGCACGCAGGACGCGGACGGCTACGTGCGGGTGACCGGGCGGCTCAAGGAGATCATCAACCGCGGCGGCGAGAAGATATCGCCGCGCGAGGTGGACGAGGTGATCATGGATCATCCGGCGGTGGCGCAGGTGGTCACCTA